>JAUXDP010000047.1 GCA_030618325.1 Methylococcaceae bacterium
ATTTTCCGCCCCTGCAAAAATACATATTCAGCTCGGTTTGGAGCAAAGGGAATAGCAATTAACTGCATATTTGCTTGTTCTGGTGTGCGGCCTGCTTTATAGTTATTGCATCTTTTGCACGCTGTTGCCACATTATTCCAGTCATCTTCCCCCCCAACACTAACCGGGATAATATGATCCCTGGATAATGAGCTACGAGAAAAAGACTCGCCGCAATAAAGACAAATATAATTATCTCGTTTAAATAAGGCATGATTATTTAAAGGTGAAATATAATCTTTGCTTTTCTTTGCTTTGCGATGATGGTTTAAGGTTGCAATAATTGAATTTACTTCAACCCTGCTTCGCAAACCGGAGATAGCGTTGATCCCGCCACGAATAGTATAAAGATGGCTGCCGAACGAATAAGAAACCTGTTCAAGATGATACAATTTCACTGCTTCCTGATAATCTATCCATCCAAGAGGCATACCAGATACATCAGTTCTTAATACAAGTTTGCTTAATGATTCCATAGTTAAAAAATTGTTTTGCTGTGTAAAGCCTAAAAACTTCTAATACTTACACACATCTAAAAATGTTAGAAACAAAAATGTGACACGACTCACATCAATAAAATCATAATTATTTTTGACTATTTATAACATATTGAAATTAATTAAAAAACAGCTATTGTCCTTAAATTGTCAAAATTAATAAAACTATAATAAAAACGGAGCTTAAGGGATGATAAAAAGGCCTAAACCACAGAGTTATCCACATTTTTTGTAACAATTTCGAATTACTTCTTATTTATAATGACTTAGTGTGTGTTAACTAAACCGAAATTATTACGTAGGTCCCAAAAAAACCTTGAGGATGGAAATGACGAAATTTGATTTATAGTTTTACTGATTTAAAAATGCACAACTGACCAGGGAAAACCAAGAAAATCCGTACATATTCTATCCACAAAAGCGCTATGAATACTGCAGTTATTCACATTAAAATTTGCTTAATTTAAAAACGTGAACTACTTGGCAAAAATTAATTTTAAAAAAATACAGAAGACTTACAACACCATGAAATAAAAAGAAAAATTATATCTGTTCTAAAATTGTACAATTTAACAAAACTGTAATAAAAACGGTACTTAGAGGATTAAAGAAAGACCTAATCCCCAGAGTTATCCACAGCTTTTGTGAACATATCAAATAACCTCTAGTTAATAATAACTTAGCTCCATAAGCGCCATTTAAATTTAAATTTCATGCCTAATTCGAGTATTGACAAAAATCGAATTTTTCGAATTGCTTTAACTCTACCGTTAAACCGTTTATTTGACTATTTAGCGCCAGAAAAAATTGATTTAGATCAAATAAAACCCGGAATCAGAGTTCGGGTTCCATTTGCCAGAGGTGAAAAAATTGGTGTTTTAGTGGAGCTTGCTGAAAAAAGTGATCGTGACAGTAGCAGTCTAAAGCAGATTTCAGAAATCCTAGATGAACAACCCTTATTAAATAATTTGGATCTAAAGCTACTGCGTTGGACTTCCCAATATTATCACCACCCGCTCGGCGAGGTCATCATGACTGCTTTTCCCGCATTATTGCGCGAAGGCAAGCATGCGTGTCTTAAACAGGACAAATATTATGCTTTAACAGATATAGGAAAATCACTAGATAGTAGAAAATTACAACGTGCGCCCAAACAAAAAGCACTGCTGGAATTTATGCAAAGCTTTGTTTCAACAGCCTCAACTAAGCAACTTGCCTCTTGGCAAGATAACTGGCGACCGGCACTAAAACAACTATTAATAAAAAAAATTCTTCAAGAAACAAACCAACCGGCATCTTCAACCCCTAAAGCTAAAGAAATTATACGCACACCGGAGTTTGCCACAAATCCACAGCAACAAAAGGCAATCGATGCCGTATGCCATGCATTAGGTCGCTTTCAGGTTTTTTTACTGGAAGGTGTCACAGGTAGCGGTAAAACCGAAGTCTATATGCAAATCATCCAACAGGTACTTGCCCGTGGCGAGCAAGTATTAGTGCTATTACCCGAAATCACCCTGACACCACAACTGGAAGAACGTTTCAGACACCGTTTTACAGCACCCATTGCTATTTTTCACTCCAAGTTAAGCAAAACCCAACGACTTGAGTCCTGGCTGCAAATGCAACAGGGAAAGGGCTCTATTTTACTCGGAACACGTTCCGCGTTATTTACGCCGTTAACTCAACCAGGGCTGATTATTCTTGATGAAGAACATGACAATTCATTCAAGCAACAGGAAGGCTTTAGATTTTCAGCCCGCGATGTGGCTGTTGTACGGGGTAAAATGTTAAATATTCCGGTACTGTTAGGGACGGCAACACCCTCACTGGAAAGTCTGCACAATGCTGCTAAAAAACGTTATCAACTCTTACATTTACCAGACAGAGCCGGAAATGCATTGGCACCAACTATACAGCTAATGGATATCCGCAATAAAAAAATGCAGGAAGGGCTTTCCGAACCATTACTTGCACAGATCAAACAAACACTGGCAAAAAAAGAGCAGGTGTTGATTTTTCTCAATCGGCGTGGATACGCTCCTGTACTGATGTGTCATAGCTGTGGCTGGATTGTTCGTTGCCACCGCTGCGATGCCAATTTGGTCATCCATTATGGCGAAAAAATACTGCGCTGCCATCATTGCGCACAAGAACAAAGATTGTTACAACATTGTCAGTCGTGCAAAACCGGCGAATTAACACCGATTGGATTAGGCACGGAACGAATAGAAAAAGCGCTACAAATATTCTTCCCCCATCACCAAACTATTCGAATGGACAGAGATACCACCCAGCGAAAGGGCGAATTAGAGAAACAGTTAGAGAAAATTAATAGTGGTCGGGCAGATATAATACTAGGCACACAAATGCTTGCCAAAGGTCACCATTTCCCAAATGTAACGCTGGTAACAATGCTGGATGTGGATGGTGGTTTGTTTGGTATTGATTATCATGCCCCAGAAAAACTGGCACAAATGATAGTCCAGGTTTCCGGTCGAGCCGGGCGGGCAGAAAAACCAGGAAAAGTCATATTGCAAACCCGCAAACCAGACCACCCTTTGCTACTAAGCTTGATTCATAATGGCTACAGCCATTTTGCCAACTCTGCGCTAGCTGAAAGACAAACGGCACAATTACCTCCCTTTAGTCATCAGGCTTTGTTGCGGGTATTAGCTGTTGATAAGCAAACGCCACAGGATTTTTTGCAAGCAGTAGTGCATTTAATTCAAGAAATTGATAACCCCACAAAAGTACTCGGCCCAGTCCCCGCTCCAATGGCAAAGCGCGCGGGACGCTATCGTTTCCAACTACTGCTTCAAAGTGACAAGCGTCAGGATTTACACTATTTATTAGATTTTTTAATACCCAAAATTGAGAAAATAAAACTGGCCAAAAAAGTCCGCTGGTCATTGGATGTTGATCCAGTAGATTTATTTTGATGTCATCGAATTACCCTTTGAAACACATACACTAGCGTAGCTAGACCCGCAAATAGGCTAAATTAACTTATGTGACGAGGATATATTGTGAAAAAAAGTCACTATCGCTATTCAGGGCAAGGTTTTTTCAATACACCCATCCGCATAGAAATGCCCTCCTAAATTTTCATAATTGAATTGAGTAGGCTGTCTCTAGAAGAATACTGAACCTAAGAAGGTAGAATGATATTATTCAAAACCTCTTATTAGACAAGGCATCTGCACTCTACACCTCTTGTAATTATAGACATAACAAATTATGCTACGTACTGCTTATGGTTGACAATTGTCAGATAACGCGAGATTACAGATATCATCTGTCAAATGGTATACTCACCATACTTCAATTTATAGTATTTAAGAATGGTATATTTAGTGTTGGTCGGGGCGAAAACAGCTACTATAACCATCTTCAGAAAAGGCACATCTGGATTGAAGTGCTGAGAGTATATATAACCGAAAAAATGGATAAGCATACTTGTGGAAGGAGCTTATGTTCAGATTATAATAATCCGGTAGGCCTCCTCAGGGGAAAAATGTGAAATATAAAATCATCGTTACCGGACCAGTTGGGGCTGGAAAAACGACCGCAATTAATACACTCACTGATAATTCAGCACTAATGACAGATGCTCTGGCCAGTGACTTAACTACCCGTAATCGCAAAGAAACGACCACGGTCGCTATGGACTATGGATCAGTTTTGCTTGCAGATGGAACTGTCGCAAACATCTATGGTACTCCAGGGCAGCAGCGCTTTGAATTCATGTGGGACATTCTTGTTCAGGGCGCGCACAGCCTGATTTTATTACTTGATAACAGTCGTAATTATCCATTTAGAGACCTAAAATACTACATCAATAATTTTGCTGATTTTATCAAAGATAAAGGCTTGGTCGTTGGTGTTACGTGGTCTGATAAAAAACTAGAGCCTCCTATTGAAGCCTATCAACAATGGCTGAGAAGTTTAGAAATAGAGGCTTCTGTAATGTTCGTCGATGCACGTGAAAAAAACGACATGATGACTCTACTAGAAGCAAGCCTTCAATTAATCCCACAAAGTGGATTTTCAGACATCTCCAAAGTTAAAATTGATAACCCAGTTGAAGTAACTGACACACTAGAGCCCCTCGCTGAGGTTATAGATACAAAAACCTACGAATCACACGATAAGATCCTGTTGACCGAAAAGTCCATGAAGCAGGTGCAAAAAATCAAGGGAGTAAAAGGGGTCACTCTGACTAACTCTATGGGGGAGTTGTTACAATCAACTATAGATGATGACCAAATGAATGAATTTATAGCCTTTCTTTCAGGAATTGCCCCTAGCTTTGAGAATACAGCCAATATTGGTGAAGTTCACCGCATCATGTTACGTGGCCCAAAGGATGATAATTTAACAGTTTTTGTTGAAAAAGACCGCTCATTAGGTGTTCGTTCAGAAAAACGAATATCTATACCCGCATTGAGTCAGCAGATTGAAGACATGCTGCAGTGGAGTGAATAATGGAAATAATCGTCAACAGTATTAGCAAACTTAAAGGGGTTCATCATGCCTGTATTTACCACAATGGTGTACAACTTGCTTCGACCTTTCCTGATGATGCGGCATCACTAGAAACGGCACAAGAAATAACTGATCAAATATTTGCTGCCTTAATAGCAATCGAACGCTCATACAATGAAATTTATTTCTCAATTGGAGATCAGTTTTTAGCCGCATTTTTGATGCACGATAATCATATTGCATTATTACTCACTGAAAAGAAAATCAATTTCCCTCTGATCAACATGGGAGTTAAATCTGCTTCCACTAAAATACGACTAAAAATAGAGGCAGAAAAAGCTGAAAAACTAGCCACCATCTCCGCCGTCAACAATCCATCTATCGCATTTTCCCCAGAAACCAATCCTGATTTTGAAATGCTACTAGAACAGCTTTCTTCCAAATTAATTTTTTACCTAGGTCCAGCAGCTCCACTTGTTTTAGAAGATTGCCTGAAGCAATGGAAACAAAAATATACTCAGACAGTTGATAACCTGCCCCATTTAATCGAGCTTGCGCAAGAAGAACTTGATTCGGACGATGAAAAAAACGAATTTGCTGATGCTGCGAACAAAATAATAAATGAAACCCTAAACAACACTTGAATTAAAAGTAAAACGGACAGCCATCTAAATCAATAAAGATAACCACATGGACAAAATTAAAAACAAACTGCTGATCGTTTTATTGCTAGTCACATTACTCCCCGTTTTACTGATTGGTGGTTATGCCTTATTCTCCAGTATGAGGGCATTGCAGGAAAACAGCATAGCCATCCACAAAAATAGGGTTGCTTTGACTACAGAGCGAATTGAAAATTATCTTGCCAATGTTAACAGTGATCTTTTTTTATTGCGCGATTCTAATGCATTGCATCTCTACTTCGGTGCCCTCAACTCAAACAGCAGTCATTCAGAGCGGCTATTACTAACAAATCTACGAAGTAGTTTACGTAAATTTTCCGAACAAAAAAAAATCTATCAACAAGTACGTTTTATTGATACCAAAGGCCAGGAAGTTGTCCGGATTGACAGAAAAAATGACAGATCAACGAATATCTCGGATACTTTTTTACAAGATAAATCTTCCAGTGAATATTTTAAACGAACAGCGAAGAAAGGCGGTGATGCGCTATACATCTCGGATATAAGCTTAAACCGGGAAAATGGTAAGATTGAGCAACCCTTACGCCCAGTTATCCACTTTGCTTCACCTGTTTTTAATAAGAAAAGCATCCTGCAAGGTATTTTGGTCTTAAACCTCTCGCTCGAAAAAATATTTGGGGTTATCCAAGAACAGGAAGACGAAGGTGAAGAACTCACTTTTACTTCTCCAGAAGGCTACTTTTATTATCATGCTGACGCTGAAAAACGTTGGGGTTCAACGACAGACTTGGCAAGCAAAATAAATCTATATTCAGAACATCCAGTTCTTAAAAATAAACTTGTACTTACGAAACAACTGGCAAATCTTGAAACTGACGATGGCATAGTCACTTATAAATCGATAACTCTGAATGAAGGAAAAGTTCATCTTGGCAACCTGATTAGTATCGCTCCCAAAGCAGTTGTTTATAAACCAGTGCGACATTTTCTATATGTGTTTCTCGGTATTATATTATTAACCTTGATATTGAGCTTTTCCTTGGCTCTATTTTTAGCCCATTCAATCACCTATCCTTTGTTACAATTAACTGATAGTATCGAGAACTTAAGTAAAGGTGATTTGCAAACCCCAATTGAAATCACAACCAATGACGAGATTGGGAAATTGGCGCGGGCAGTCGAATTATTAAGAAAATCTATGAAAATACTTATGAAACGGGCGGCATAATAACTTGTAGAGATTATTAGAAGCTCCCTAGAATATAATCTCTACTGCAAAAAATCTATTTTTTAGCAAAATTTCTCTACCATTAATCATGAAAAAACCAAACTCAAAACAGCCTTCCCTAACTACGTATTATTCTCTGGCGACCACCAAGGGAGATTAAATAATGAATTGGAAAACTATTATTGCTGGCGCAGCGCTTTTATTGTGGGTGTTACTCATGGTTTTCATAAAACCCAACGAACAAAAATCGCCAATAGTAGAAACAGCTCCAGCTGAATCAAATAAGCAACCAAACAAAAAAAGTCTCGCTGAAATAACGGAAGAAATTCAGTTTATCGTACAAGATTCAATTGAAGAAGAAATACAAAAAGAAGTTCAGAAGGAAATTGAACAATCAACTAACACCACTGACTCCTCTAAATAAAGATACGAGTGTGGTCTCGGGGAAATCAGGTATACTTTTTAGCGATTAAGAATCCTATTTAGAGTACATATATTTGTGTGCAGTAATGAAGATTCTAGGTCGTGTAAGGTATATGTCTAAATTTGATAAAATGATGTGAGGTACTTATGTCTGAGTACAGAATACGAAATATTAATATTTCAGTCTTTCTTATTATAGTAACCGGTATTTTTTCAACCTATGTCTTAGCTGAAAATAAGGTTGCCATCACCCGGGATCTACCCTTTCTTGATGTTAACCATGAAGGTAAAAAAATTCGTATTGAACGGGTCCAGGATACCTCTCATAAACTAACTAATAGTTTTAGCAAAACATCTCGCCCCTGTCCTCCCTTTTGTATCCAGCCGATAGAGTTGCATCCAGATATTAACATGGTCGGTGAAACAGAGTTATTAACCTTCCTTGACACAACGGTAAAAAATAACCAAGGGTTATTAATCGATGCACGTATGCCTGCCTGGTTTGAAAAAGGAACGATTCCGGGTTCAGTAAATATTCCCTTCACCATTCTTAGTGATGGACTGGAAAGCTCCCATACACAGAAAATAATTAAATTGCTAGGTGCCATAGAAACAGAGGGAAAATGGGATTTTTCCAATACTAAAAAATTATTACTATTCTGTAACGGCCCTTGGTGCGGCCAGTCTCCCCGTGCCATAAAAAACTTACTCAAACTAGGATATCCCCCAAGCCATCTGTATTGGTATAGAGGTGGCATGCAATCCTGGCAGTTACTTGGTTTAACTACGGTTACACCCTAGAAACCTATCCGATAATGGAGAAATGATATGCCAACCAAATCATCAATATACCAACAAGTAATCATATTTGCTTTTTTGACTTTAGCTTTGGCTTTAAATCCTGCCAGGGCAGAAAAAGATGCTGATTACTTAAATGCATTGGGTGACGAGGCTAAAATCACCAAAATGAAGGAGGAAAAACCGGTCCTAGAAAAGGTACCGGAGCCGGCGGTTATGCCCAACAAATCCACTGACATAGATAGACTAACCTACAAGGTTACCAAGGACTTACAAAAAGCCATAGGTATTAGTGACCAATCTGATGGCAAGAATGCTACCGTAGAAAAAGAACTGGAAAAAATAGTTTCAACCGCATTAAAACAGGGCAACAGCATGGATGATATACGCAGCGCAGTCAATGAGGCAATGACTGACCTCAAAACACAGCCAGGGCAAGCTATTGAGCCAAAAACCCTGGAATCAGTATCCAAAGCGCTCACTCAGATCGTAGGAGAGAGTAAAAAACCAAGCTCCGAGCAAGCTAATAGATCAAATATTACCACCACAAAACCAGCGAGCAGAGAAAGAACGATTACAGTCTCAGAAGGCGAATCTTTATCTAAAATAGCTCTACGTGTATACGGAAGTGATAAACACTACACATTATTGTACGAAGCAAATCGGGATACCCTTATTAATCCAGATGTTATCCAAATTGGTCAGGTCTTGAAAATACCTGAGCTTCCCTAACATTGATAAGCCATCTGCAATAAATTGTGTCCACTCCACCTCAGTACGGCTGGAGAATGTTATTTTGGTTGAACACTTCATATTTCAGCTTGCTTTGTAAATTATGAATGAGAATAACCTGCCATGACAAACGATAAAATTCTGTTTTCAAAAAATGATCATCTCTTCGTACTTTTGAATATTAGTGAGCCAGGCGAAGAGAATGGCATTCCATCAAATCAGTATCTTGTCGTAAATAATGGTAAAGGCATACTTATAGACCCCGGTGGTTTCGGAGTTATGCCACAAGTGTTGCATCATTTGATGAAATATATTGGACCTGAAGATATTGTTGGTATTGTTTTATCCCATCAGGACCCTGATATTGTGGGAGGTTTGAGCAGCTGGATGGAAATAACCCAGGCCAAAATCTACGTCTCTAAGATTTGGCTGCGTTTTCTACCACACTATGGAATCACAGATATGCATCGTTTTGAGGGTATCGAAGATGACGGAGATGACTTAGCTTTAAATGATGTTGTTTTGAAACTACTGCCAGCCCATTTTCTCCATTCACCAGGCCAACTTAATATCTACGACCCATTATCAAAAATTCTTTTTACGAGTGATATTGGCGCTGCGGAATACCAGGATGGAGACCTCAGTGAGATCTTTGTGAATGATTTTCCTCAACATCAACGTCGAATTGAATATTTCCATCGCCGATATATGTCGTCCAATCGAGCGTTACGGTACTGGTTAAAAACCATCAAACCCTATGACATTGACATTATCGCACCACAACATGGCTACTTATATAGGGATGAAGCAAAAACAGGATTATTAAATTGGCTTGAAACCCTTGAGTGTGGGGCAGACCTCTTGGAGATCGATTAAACCTCTAAAAATTAGTTGAATCTGGAATTATAGTGCAAAATAATAGTTTCACAGTGGTTCCAGAAAGTTTTAGCTTTACCTGTAGGTTAGCAGATAATTTTTGGAAGCCCAGTGAAATCAATAGCTTGTATTAGAATTTGTGAGTATCTAATTTTTCTAGGTTGAAGTAGGAGTCCTTAGATAATGCACCACCAATCGAACATCGACGAGTTTCACACATATCTTAATACCGTTCTATCGGAGCTGTTAGAAAACCAAGTGAGAACCCGGTCGTTTATTACCGGCGTTCAAAACTATAAAGATCAAATAATAGATAGCAGAACAACAGGCTCTAATGATGATTTTCGGCGGGACTGGGAAGCGTTATCAAAATCGAATTCACAGCTCCTAAAATTGGGCACAATTAGTTGGGAACGAAGCATTGATCAAATAAAAAACCTACTTGTGAAATGTGATCAGCTGATAAGACAATTACATAAAGCAATGATTGACAGGGAGCTGTACGAGCAGCAGGGTATCGTTCTACAAGGCATTATCCTTTCCCATGAGAAGGTTGAAAATTGGGAAGAATTTGTTCAGTCAATCCTGCGCAAATTTCACGATATCTTTGAATTCAATTTTTTCAGTATTGCTTTTGATACTCGGGATAGCATAGAACTTTATCTCTATTACATGGGTGAGTTTCCTGAAGAAACTATGGATAAAGCCGAAAAAGAGCTTTCAACACGCATAACTTCAAGGTTAAGCAGGACAAAAGTACTGACCATCAAAAAATATCAAGTCCTTGACGATAAGCTGGATAATTTTGAGATTGATCAGATGCATTCGGTTACTATTGATGTCGAAGGAGAACAGCAGAATCTGGGAGGTCTACTGGAAATGGGATATTTCTCATCCAACCCGCTGGGTATAGATGAAGAATCCATCATTAAATCAATTTTATCAGTCATGGTTATGGTAATTGGTTCCAGTCGGACGCTGAAGAAAACTTTGACAGAACTTGAATATCACGCAAAGCAAGACCCATTAACCGGGTTATACAATCGCCGCTATTTCAATGTATTCCTTGAAAACGAAATCGAGCATTCTATCCGGCATAATCATGAGTTCTGTTTATTAATGCTGGATTTAGATAATTTTAAAGGAGTTAATGATTCATACGGCCATTTATGTGGTGATAACGTCCTGCGAGATGTAGCCCGAATAATAAAAAATAAAATCAGGCGCGGCGATATGATCACTCGCCTGGGTGGTGATGAGTTTGCTATTGTTCTTCCAGAAACAACGATAAAAGATGCCACTCAGGTAGCTAAAGAAATAAATATTGCAATTGAAGCACATCAATTTTCTGTTGAACATGACTTCCATATAACAACTTCAATTGGGCTTATCTCCTATCCAACGCATACGACATCGATGCCAGAATTATTGTCTTATGTCGATCTTGCCTTATACCAAGCGAAAGCTGACGGCCGAAATACAGTTCGTACTTATGATTCCAGCATCAGTGCAACGAAAAATACAAAGCGACTTTTTGGACTGACTCAAGATTTGACTCGTGCTATCAAAGAACAACGAATCGTTCCATATTTTCAACCCATAGTGACTACGGTTGGGCAATCTATTTTTGCGTATGAGGCATTAGCACGACTAGTCAGTGATGATGGCGAAATCATTCCGGCAGATCAATTTATTGATGCTGCTGAGCGATCAGGTGTCATTACCGATCTTGATAAACACATGATTCAGATCGTAACTGACAGATTACTTGAAGTTGCCGATACAACAAAAGACTACCCCCTTGTTTTCATTAACATATCACCTGTTTCTGTACAGAATAGGGGTATATTGAAATTTGCTTCGAGTATTTGCATGGAAAAAGAAATACTACCAGAGCGCATTGTTTTTGAGATGACAGAGCGAGAAGTGGTTAGCGACATGACTAGCATGAAACAATTTCTAGGAGAACTTCGAAGCCAAGGTTTTTCCTTCGCTTTAGATGACTTTGGTAGTGGCTATAATTCCTTCCGATACCTGCGTGAATTGTATTTCGAATACGTGAAAATTGACGGAGAGCTCATCAAAAATATAGTTCACAGCAAAACTGATAATGCCTTGATTGAATCGCTCTATAGCTTATGTGACAAACTCGATATGAAAACTATAGCTGAGTTTGTTGAGGACGATAGGATACTGACACGACTACAGGAAATAGGAATTACCTATTCTCAGGGCTTCCATACAGGCTCCCCAAATGCAAAGATCGGTGGTTTATCCTAGAATTCAGTTAAATATAATCATTCTTCGGTAGACAATCGCGTATCCGGTAAAAAATCATTGGCATTACGGGTAGCCATTTCCTCATATAGCGCCCATTTAGAATCCACAACCTGCTGGGCAAAGTTCATCAGTTTTTCAGCTTGTTTCGAATCACTGCGTTTCAAACTGCTATAACGTGTTTCATTGTAGGCATATTCTTTAACCGGAATGGTTGGGCGCAAGGAATCCAGTACGAAAGGGTTTTTGCCATCGGAACCCAATGTCGGATTGTAACGATATAAAGGCCAATAACCGGATTTGACTGCCATTTCCTGTTGTTCCAGGCTTTTTTCCAGATTGATACCATGGGCAATACAAGGGCTATAAGCGATTATTATCGAAGGTCCGTCATAGGCCTCTGCCTCTCGAAAGGCTTGTAGCGTTTGTTGGGGACTGGCACCCATGGCAATTTTAGCCACGTAAACATTGCCGTAGGAAATTGCCTGTAAGGCCAGGTCTTTCTTAGGCATTAATTTACCATGCGAAGCAAATTTAGCGACTGCCCCTATTGGCGTGGATTTAGAAGCCTGCCCTCCAGTATTAGAATAGACTTCAGTATCCATGACCAGAATATTGATATCTTCGCCAGTAGCCAGGACATGATCAATACCGCCGTAACCGATATCATAAGCCCAGCCATCGCCACCGATAAGCCAGATACTTCGGCGCACAAAATTATCCAACACTGACAATAGTTCTCTGGCTTTAGGGGTGTCGAGTTTCTCTAACTGCTCACGTACTTGTACGACACGAACTCGTTGTTTGCGGATATCACTTTCTTTCGCCTGCGGTGCGTTGAGTATTTCTTCAACCAGAGTATCATCGAAATTACTACTGAGTTCTTTTAATAGTCTGCGTGCCAGGGCAACATGTTGATTAACAGTGAGTCGAAAACCCAACCCAAATTCAGCGTTATCTTCAAACAGGGAATTAGACCAGGCCGGACCTTTACCTTCCGAGTTTTGTGACCAAGGTGTCGTAGGTAGATTGCCGCCGTATATGGAGGAACAACCCGTCGCATTCGCCGCCAAGACTCGGTCACCAAATAACTGGCTGATAAGTTTCAAGTACGGTGTTTCGCCACAACCAGCACAGGCGCTAGAAAATTCAAATAATGGTTCCAGAAACTGCACACCACGTACATTTGAAAAGTCTACCCGGGCGCGATCATTGTAGGGGAGGGCTTCAAAAAAAGCAGCCGCATTTTTCTCAACTTCAAAATGTTCCGCCTTTGGCGTCATGTTAATGGCTTTGAAATTTTCATCATTTTCCGAAACGGCCGGACAGGCGTTGACGCACAAATTACATCCGGTACAGTCTTCAGGGTAAACTTGAATGGTGTAGCGCATATCGGGAAAACCGCGAGAAGCAACTCTGGCCGCTTTAAACCCTTCCGGAGCTTGTTGCAATTTTTCTTTTTCGTAGAACTTGGCACGAATTGCCGCATGTGGGCAGACCGCCGAACAATTGCCACACTGAATACAAATATCAGATTCCCAAATAGGAATGTCCTGGGCGATATTACGTTTTTCCCACTGGGTAGTGCCGGTAGGATAAGTGCCATCAGCCGGAAGCCAGCTCACGGGAATCCAGTCGCCGCGTCCAGCAATCATTTCAGAAGTCACCTGTTTGACAAAATCAGGCGCATTGGCAAACTTGCCTTCGCTATTGTCTGCTGCTGCAGATGCTGCTGCCGGAACATCCACCTTTTCCAATCGACTAAGCGACTGGTCAATCGCTGCAAAGTTTTTCTGTACGATTTCCGGACCTTTTTTGGCATAGGTTTTCTCGGCATATTCTTTAATCTTGCTGATAGCCTGATCTTTAGGCATTACGCCTGACAAAGCAAAAAAGCAGGTCTGCATAACGGTATTAATACGTCTGCCCATGCCAGTTTCCCGCGCCACTTTGACACCATCAATCACGTAGAATTGAATCTCTTTGTCGATAATATCTTTCTGCATATGATCCGGTAATTGATCCCAGATACTAGCAGCATCGAACGGGCTGTTTAATAGAAAAGTAGCACCTTGTTTAGCTCGATCCAGCATTTGCGTGGTTTCAATAAAATTGAAGTCGTGACAAGCTATAAA
>JAUXDP010000311.1 GCA_030618325.1 Methylococcaceae bacterium
GGCGGTAAAAACCTGCCTGCTTGTAATATTGCGGGAGCACTGCATTCAATGATAAATAGAATTTCTAGTACGAATTGTCCGGCGGATAATTGCGGATGTTTAACAATGCTTACTGATGCATTTCCGGTTTCACTGGAGAGCGTTAAATCCATGGCAGCCATCACCATAGGATGTTCCCAGGTTAAAAATTGCATATCTTCCCGTGCCAGAGATATTGCCCGACTGATGGTGATGGTAGTCCCATCTTCTGGTAAATGAGGGAAATGAGAAACGCGCAAGTGATCGCTGGGTTTTAAAATCTGGCAATCCGTAGAGTGATATTCATATTCCACGCCATAACAATCAAACGTCTGTTCCATATATTCCCAAAGGGATTTTGACTTAAAACTTTCAATCTGTTGAATAAGAGTTTCTGCCTGGTCTTTTCTACAAGAATTAAGTTCTAATAACTGATCGCGGCCATCGTGTAAATGCTGTTCTAATTCCTTAGTTAACTCGGCGGTATTTTCTATGAAAGCATCCAGACTAGAGTGGTCATTATTTGCTAATCTTTGCTTAAGTACTTCTGATTGCTGCTCATAAACTTTAGGAGCCGCCGAACAATTCACCCGGAATGCATTCAAACCTCGGGCATACCAATGAAATAAAATTTCAGTCGGGGTGTTTTTAATATAAGGTACATGGATCTCGATAACATGTTCCTGACCTATTCGGTCAACTCGGCCAATACGTTGCTGCAACAAATCTGGGTTTTCAGGTAAATCAAACAGAATCAGATGATGGACAAACTGAAAATTCCGGCCTTCACTACCTATTTCAGAACAAATCAATAACTGTGCCTGACTTTCAGGATCAGCAAAATAAGCAGCAGCCCTGTCTCGCTCAATAATGGTCAATCCTTCATGAAAAATAGCGGCCTGGATTCCAGCTTTGTTTTTTAAGGCCAGCCCTAATTCGACTGCCGTTTCTGCCTGATGGCAAATAAGTACCGCTTTTTGATCGCCAAGATCACTCATTTTTTCTACTAACCAACCGTAACGAGGGTCGTCCAGAATAGTAGCACCCTCCCCCACTTCGCTAGTTTCTGCCAAAGCATAACTATGACATTCCCGCTCCGGAAAGCCTCCCACAGTTTGCCGAGAATTTCTGAATAAAATACGTCCCGTTCCATGGTGGTCAATAAGCAGCTGCAGGATTTCTGAACGTGCCGAATTGGCTTGTTCAGCTTGCATCACCTGATCTAGTAGGTCTTCAACAACATCCTGTTTTAGTACTATTTTCAGGAAGTGTTGTATCTCCTCGGTGAGAGGTTCGCCATCTGCCAACACGCTGGCAGCTTCAGCAATAGGCTCAAATTGTGCGTCTTCTTTAAGAAAATCTGAAAAATTGTAAAAACGGTCGGGGTCTAATAACCTAAGTCTGGCAAAGTGACTTTCCTTGCCTAATTGTTCTGGCGTAGCACTCAGCAAAATTAAACCAGGCGATTTTTGCCCCAGTGCTTCTATAAATTGATATTCTGGGCTTGGATTCTGTTCAGACCATTGCAGGTGATGTGCCTCGTCAATCACGACTATATCCCATTCAGCATCAAGCGCTTGATGTTGCCGCTCAGGATATTGCTGAAAAAAATCCAGACTGCATAAAATAAGTTGTTCAGCCAGGAAAGGATTTTCAGTATGGGTTTCGTTACAGCGTTCCTGGTCAAAAATACTGAAATGCAAATTAAAGCGTCTGAGCATTTCTACCAGCCATTGATGTAGCAGGCTTTCCGGTACAATAATCAATAATCGGTGACTTAAACCATTGATTAAACGATGCTGCAATATCAGACCCGCTTCAATGGTTTTACCTAATCCGACTTCATCCGCCAACATTACACGCGGCGCTGGTCTATTTGCGGCTGCATGAGCAATATAGATTTGATGGGGTAATAACGCCGCTCTGGCGCCCATTAATCCTCGAACTGGAGATTGTTGCAATCTCTGAACTCGCTGCCAGGTTGCATACCGTAAATGATACCATTGGCTCGGATCGAACTGGCCGGTAAAAAGGCGATCCTGGGGTTTGCTGAATTGGGTATGATGATTCAGATCCAGCTCATCTAATTGAATTTCTTGGCCAGATACACTAACTCCGGCATAGACAATCAGGCCATCTTTTTCGATGCATTGTATGACTGTCAGTTTATTATTATCCGTATCTTCAATTTCGTCACCCACTGAAAAGCGGACACGAATTAATGGTGCGTTATTTTTGGCATAGACACGCTTGTCGCCCGTTGCCAGAAACATCACATTAATCCGGTTGATATCAACCTCAGTAATGATACCTAAACCTAATTCTGGTTCTGTGCTACTTATCCATCGTTGTCCGGGTGCAAAGTCGTTTAGCAAAAATAATGTCCTGTGTTTATTGATATGAGAATTTAAATTTTTTCTACCAGAGGATGCTTGAAAAGCTACTTTGTAGGTTGGGTTGGGTTGGGTTGGGTTGGGTTACGCATGACAGCTTAGCTCCAGCTCAGGATAGCAGGTTGGCTATTGCCCCTTTAAACCGTTATATTCAATTTCTTGAT
>JAUXDP010000288.1 GCA_030618325.1 Methylococcaceae bacterium
GAGATGCTTTGCTTTCGCCTAATGCATCGACTTGGATTGTAAAACATTTTTTATCCAGCCCAAGGGTTGGGGCGGTGACGGGGAATCCAAGAATTCGTACGCGGTCGACCTTATTGGGCCGGATTCAGGTGGGGGAATTTTCTGCCGTGGTTGGGTTAATTAAACGGGCACAAAGAATTTATGGGCGACTGTTTAGTGTCTCTGGTGTGGTAACAGGGTTTCGAAAAGCAGCATTGCATCGGGTTGGATATTGGTCAATTGATATGATCACGGAAGATATCGATATCACCTGGAAATTACAAATGGATTACTGGGATATTCGATTTGAAGCTAATGCTACCTCCTGGATTTTAATGCCAGAGACTTTCAAAGGGTTGTGGAACCAGCGTTTACGGTGGGCACAGGGTGGCGCTGAAGTAATGATCCGCTATTTTAGAAGACTGAATCAATGGCGTTCGAGACGTATGTGGCCAGTATTCTTGGACTATTTTGCCAGCTTACTGTGGTCATACACTATCCTTTTTGTATTTCTATTATGGCTATTTGAACAGTTTATACCCTTACCGGAAATGCTGAAGTCACATATTTACATGCCTAATTGGCTGGGGTTGTTATTCGGTATGACTTTCGCACTTCAGTTTTTTGTCAGTATGATGATTGATTCACGTTATGAAAAAGACGTAGGGAAAACGTATTACTGGTTAATCTGGTATCCGATTGTTTATTGGTTAATTAGTGTCTCGACAGCGATTGTGGCATTTCCAAAAGCACTTTTTAAACGTAGTGGTGCCAGAGCTATCTGGACCAGTCCAGATAGGGGTCTACGATGACTGAAGCAAATCAGCAACCACTCAATACGATGAATACAGTGAACTTTCAGGACTTAATTATCAATAGTCCAGAAAAACAAGTAGTCTGGAAGCGAATGGGGTTTTTTCTGCTTACCTTGGGCTTTTGGGGAGCATGGATCTTTTTGTGGACACCTTTACCAGGACTGGCACAACAATTAATCCTGACCGGATTTTCCGAATTCTCTTGGCGTCCAGCGACTTATGTTGTCGTCTTTTTTGCTATGTTCTTCTCTTTAGCAACATGGCAAATCGGGTGGCTGAATTACAATCTGGCTCGGTTTAAAACCCGGGGACGCCGATCTAATCAAACATTATTGAGTAACCAGGAATTAGGTCAGTTTTTCACAGTTGACAATAGGAAGTTGAATAATTGGCAGCAGAGTAAATGTCTTGTAATACAGCATAATGACACAGGGGAAATACAGGAAATTGATGTTAATGATTTCTTTTCTTTTGCGCCATCTTTGTCAAAAGCTGAAGACAAACAATTGCAGCAATACTATATAGTTATTTTGCCTGATAAGGCTGGCAGACAATTATTTGAGCGCGTTGCCAATGATTTTGTCGTGATTATGAAAGTGCTATGCTCGATTTTTAATATCAAGTTTATTAATTGTCAGGTAGCAGAAGATCATCTGGCTTTAAGCGTTCAAATACCAACGGATTATAATGCTGATAACATGGTGAATCAGCTTAAACTGGCATCGGCCTCCATTCTTAAAAGAAAATATAGTGAAGAATCGAACCTACAGATGGAGAACCAGGCCTTTTGGCGTTCTGAGCAATTAGTGACAACGACAATATTGACAAGCCATGAAATCCAGCAATTCTTTGCACAAATAATTTCAGGCAACAAGCAATGGCAACCAGAAGCGGAATCCATAACCATAAGTAGCAAAAAGCAACAAACGGCATCGAGACTGGATAAAAAAGAATCAAGACTGGCTACAGAGTTTTGGCAAAACAGCCAACGACTCATCATAGAAAACCAGGAAACCAAGAAAAAAAGTCAAATTGATATTAATGATTTCTTCGTTTGCGCACCCTTGCCACTGGATGAAGATTATTCTGAAGGAAAGTATGAGCGATTTTTTGTGGTGATTTTACCAACGGAACAACAGCGTACACTTTTTGCAGTAATTGATGAAGATTTCAGAACTATCATGAAGGTATTGTGTTCCCTGTTCAGAATCGGGCTAGTTGATTGTATCGTTACCCGCACTCATTTAACTTTAGCATTAGATATTCCAGAAGGATATGACCCCAATGAATTTGTTGAGCAATTGAAAAGAGCTTCAACATTAATCATTGAAAAAAAATATGGCCCTGGACCAGCTACACCTGAAGCAGAAGCTTTAACTTTTTGGCGTGATGAACAGTTAGTTACGACACCAGAGTTGGTTGATACAGAAATAAAAGGATTTATTAATTCAATCTTATAAAACAGGATGATTGCTGCCGTTTTTCCTCCTTAACCTTGTATTTTGGGTTTCCCGTCAATTCTCTGGATCTGAAAAAATGTCAAAGCAGAGGAGGATAAATTAATTTTTCATATCTGTGGAAAAGCTTCCCAATAGAGCGTCAATATAAGTAAGCTAATACTTATAGGTTGCGCATGATTTTCACCTGCCTTTTTTTATAGCACAAGCAAATTTTAGACTCCCCCTCAATTTAGCTTTTGGTGCATTTAACCATTAGCAAAATCCCCTGAGTTCTAGTATCATTTAAGGCTTGCTTAAGTTTCAGCTAGTTCAGCTAGAAATTAATTTGAAAAATCATTGCTTGGAGAATAAAAAATGATTACTGTAAGTAAAGGGAGGATTATAAGAAAAATCCATAACTTAAGTCTATCGCTCACTTTTTTTGTAATGCTAAATGCGGTTTTTTCTTCTATTTCCTGGGCACAGGATAATCCGATAGTTGCTGAAAATAACATGCAGGGTACAACCCAATGGCAACTCACAAAATCGGCTAATGACCTGGATCTGCAGATAAAAGGTTTTGCTTCTACAACTAGTGTTAACAAAGGCCAGTCGATTGATTTTTTCGTCACTACAAAGTCAGCGCAAGATTACGAAATAGAAATTTATCGTATGGGCTGGTACAACGGAAATCGTGCTCGGTTGATGAAAACTTTATCTTTGCCCGGCATCCAACAACCTGCTCCTGAAATTGATAGTGTAACGGGAATGGTAGTTTGTCCGTGGTCATCTAATTATTCGCTAACTATCTCTAAAGACTGGACCAGTGGTATCTATCTGGCCAAATTAATCAATGCTAGTGGATTTGAAAATTATATAGTGTTTGCCGTTCGTGACGACAGTCGAACCGCTGATTTTCTGTATCAGCAACCGGTAACAACTTATCAGGCATACAATGCTTTTCCTGCAGGAGGTATTGGTAAAAGCTTGTATAGCTATCAAAGTTCTTCCCCAATCACCATCGGTGGTGAGGAACGTGCAGTAAAAGTTTCATTCGACAGGCCTTATTCCGGGGAAGGAGCAGGCGGTTTTTTCGATTACGATTTATACATGATAGGCTGGTTAGAAAGAGTTGGCTATGATGTGACATATTCTACCAATATTGATGTTCATCAAAAAGGTGCCGGTTATTTGAAAAAATATAAGGCATTTCTTTCAATTGGCCATGATGAATATTGGTCAAAACAAATGTACGATGCGGCAGAAATCGCCCGTGATGCTGGGATTCATTTGGCCTTTTTTGGAGCTAATGATGTTTATTGGCAAATCAGAATGGCCGCTTCTAATGCTGGCGTTTCCAACCGTGTCATCATTAGTTATAAAAATGCCAATATTGACCCGATTACAGATCCCAAGCTAAAAACTGATCTTTGGCGGAATGTCGGTAGAGCAGAACAAGCTTTGGTTGGGGTTCAGTACCTCACTTATAATGATTTCACTGCAGATGGCACGACAAATAGCGACTTTATGGTTGCAAATACC
>JAUXDP010000239.1 GCA_030618325.1 Methylococcaceae bacterium
CAGGAGCGGAAGCTTTGAAAATCTTGTCAATAGCCTGCTATTAACTGCAATCTTCGCCTTGTTCTCAAATAGTTTAAACGCACAGCTACTCAGACAGAATTAATAGAGGTGCCCTCTGAAAGCTATTTCCATTTTAAATGGTTTATTCCACTTCATCCTAAACCTCAAGTTTATTGATGTCCTGGTCACCATTCCTCTTGAGTCCAGTAAAAACACAGTTTCTTTACTTCCTGTTCGGCTTCAAACCAGTCATCCATTTCATGACCGGGAGCAAAACCTCTTTTTTCGGCTTTAGAATAAGCATGCTCTGCAATAATTTTTCGTAATTGCTCTGGATCCATACCTTCTTTATGGCAAATATGTTGCAAGTGACTATCAATCATTTTCTTCTCCAAATTAGCTATTCAAAAAACCCAACTTTGATTTATGTTTTAACAGCAATAGACTTTAAACACAATAAATCGTTCAGGCAGTTTTATCAACCAAATGCCCAATTCTCATCGTTAACGATACCATTTAATATGTGCTTCTTCAGCAGGAATGTTTGCATGGCAGTGTTCCGCTACCAATCGAGGTGTGTAATCATCAGCCGGTCGGTCTGCAGGAACTGTGATTTCATATAGGTAGCCATTAACGGCGCCCGGCAAGGCCGCTTTGCGTTCCATAATCTGACAAAACGGTACAATATTTTCTAGTGCATCAGCATAAACTTCTGCTCTGACACAATCTGCTGATAAGTCATCCAAATAAACATGCATCGTAAAATAATGTTCTGATTCAGTTGATTCAATCTGCAAATTTTGCATATAGACAGTTGACCAATGCTGAGCTAACTGCTGTTGCCAACCAGCTAATTCTTTGGCTATTGCCGCCTGATTATCAACACGCTGTCGAAATTGGGAAGTTGCGGGGAGATAATACTTTTCAACATAGTCACGCAACATCCGGTTGCTGCTAAATTCAGGTGCCAGGGTTGCCATGCTATTACGAATACGGGTAACCCATTTTCCTGGAATACCGCGCTCATCACGCTGGTAAAATTCTGGAATAACCTGTTCTTCCAGAATACGATAAAGCTCATTGGCTTCGGTTTCATCCCATTCTGGTTCATCATGTGTTTGTCCATCACCCAAAGCCCAACCCACCTCAGGTGTATAAGCTTCTGCCCACCAACCATCAAGTTCGGAAAGGTTGAGGCCACCATTAGCTAATAATTTCATACCGCTGGTTCCACATGCTTCCCACGGCCTGCGCGGTGTATTAATCCAGACATCCACACCTTGCACAAACTGTTCTGCCATGGTCATATCATAATCAGCCAAAAATACCATATGGCCACGAACTTCCGGCCTGCGGACAAAATTCGTTATTTCCTGTATCAATCGTTGGCCCTCCTTATCGGCAGGATGGGCTTTCCCAGCAATAACAAGCTGTACAGGAAAGTGGGGATTTGTCAGAAGACGAATTAAACGTTCTGGATCATGCAGCAACAAATTAGGGCGCTTATACTCTGCAAACCGACGTGCAAAACCCAATGTCAGTGTATTTGGATCAAATATATTTTGTGCTATAGCTTGTTCCTCATCGGAGGCACAACGCAATCTCATTTTTTCAATGACTCGCTGACGAACATAATGAACCAGTTTGGTTCGGCTTTCACTGCGAAAAGTCCATAAGGCTTCATCTTCAATCGCTTCAATCTGTGTGCGCAGAGCATCTACATTTCCAGCCCAGCGACCCTTGCCACAAGCATGAGTCCATAAAGCATCTGTAAAACTGGAATCCCAGGTTGGTACATGAACCCCATTAGTAATATAGCCTACCGGAACGTCTTGGATAGGCCAGTTCGGATAAAGCTGATGAAACAGTGTTTGACTGACTTGACCATGTAAACGGCTGACGCCATTAGTCGCAGCACAGGTCCGCAAGGCAAAATAAGTCATATTAAATGACTCATTAGGTTGCTCAGATGATGCTTGCCCCAGTGCTAGAAATTGATTGAAGGGGATTTCCAGAGACTGGACAGTCTGGCTTAGATACTGCCGGATTAATTCCGGTCTGAATTGGTCAAAACCTGCACTTACCGGGGTATGGGTGGTAAATACATTGCCAGCCCGTGTTGCCCAGAGTGCCTGTTCAAATGTTACTTTATGTTGCCTTTTAAATTGGCAAATACGTTCCAAAGCAACAAATGCCGCATGTCCTTCGTTCAGGTGGCAAATTTGTGGTTTTATTTCCAGTGCTTCTAGCAAACGCCAGCCGCCAATACCCAATACGATTTCCTGCAGCAATCGTTTTTCCTGTCCGCCTCCATATAATTCAGCGGTAATAGCTTGATCAACAGGGCTATTCATCAGGTCATTGCTGTCTAATAGATATAAAGTAACTCGACCTACCTGTGCTTCCCAAACGCGTAAAAACAGTTTTCTTCCGGGTAATTCCAGAATAATCGTCAGGCGATTCCCATGCTTATCCAATGCGGGGCGAAGAGGTAGGCTGGCTGGTTCATTATAGGGATAAAAAGCCTGCTGAGCACCTTGAGCATCTATCATTTGTCGAAAATATCCCTGCTGATACAATAGACCGATGCCCACTAAAGGCAGATTTAAATCGCTGGCCGACTTTAACAAATCACCTGCCAATATACCCAAACCTCCCGCATATATCGGCAGCGCTTCACCAAGGCCATATTCCAGACTGAAATAAGCCACTGTACCCAATTGGCATTGTGGATATTCACAGTTAAACCAGCCTTCCTGGGCATAATATTCAATCCTTTCCTGTTTTAAAGCGGTCAGTTTGCTTAGAAACGTCTGGTCATGAACCAGCGTTTCAAGCCGTTTTTTACTGACATATTGCAACAGTATCCAGGGGTTCCTGGTTCGTTTCCAGATTGTCAGGTCAATAGCCTGCCATAGCGCATCGCCGGCATGGCTCCATGTCCAGCGTAGATCAAGCGCAAATTCAGTTAATATTTCCAGTTCAACGGGAAGCGTACGGGGCAGATAGGGTTGTTGCATAGTTTATACTTCGCACGGTTACAAGTGCGATATCCTATTAGTTGATTTTTATCAATAGACTACCTTGCTGAAATAGTTGGTAATCTCAATACAACGAGAAATACAGCCAAAAAACAATTCATTTATTGAAGTTGCTTCTTGCAAGTTCCTTAAGAAAAAGGATGACCAGTTCTTTTTGTGTTTTTCGGACGTCAAATTTAGTCAGGTGCAGTCACATCGTTATCTTGTGAACGTGTTTCTCCATTTGGTGGCTTGATTAGTTTTATGAAAATCCACAAATTTATTGTTCCTAAATTTCTTTAATAATACCCCTACTGGATGAATTTATGCAAAAATAAGGAGTCACATATCATAACCTGCGGTATTCAGGAGAAAAAAATGAACGACAAAATATTAGTTTGGGACCTTCCTTTAAGAATTTTTCACTGGCTATTGGTTGTGGCATTCACCGTTGCCTATCTAACCGAAGACGATTGGTTAATTGTCCATGTCTGGGCAGGATATCTAATTATTGCCTTGTTGCTTTTTCGTATTGTATGGGGGTTTACTGGCGGTCATTATGCCAAATTTAAGCAATTTCTTTGTTCTCCCTCAACATCTATCAACTACTTAAAACAAGTCAATGCTTTAACTGCCAAACGCTATCTAGGCCATAATCCTGCAGGTGCGTTGATGATTATATTAATGTTGTCTGCTCTGTTATTAACCACTTTGAGCGGATTAATTGTTTACGCCGCAGACCAAGGCGCTGGTCCTTTCGCTGGAATGATTGCTTCTACCTATGAAGAAACCTGGGAAGAAGTACATGAGTTTTTTGCTAATTTTTCAATGCTTTTGATTATTATTCATCTATCGGGCGTAATATTTGAAAGCTTTGTGTATAAAGAAAACCTGACTAAATCCATGTGGACTGGATATAAAACCAAAAGAGATGACGATGTATGATTTATTTATTTATTAACATGGTTAATACAAACCATAGATAAAAATGGAACATTGGCTCGTGGGCTATATTTTATGAGTGGGAGGGGCTTTTAGATGAGGCTGAATCAAAAATCACAACTAAAAGCCCCTCCCATATGTTTCTGAACAAGCTGTTTGGAATTGTGTATTAATTCTCAGCCAATCTTTCTTCAACTTGTGGCTTATTAATAGCCATGTAATTTAAAGACATGACTTTAGCCCCTTTTTTTCTTTTTTTGGGGAAAATCATTGCAATTTTCAACAAACTAGTGTTACTGTTAAAGACAACCTAGAGTATAAAGCCTAGAAAGATCAGTTGAACCAATATGTTAAGAGTGGCTTTATGCCTTTCCTCGACCCAAACCAGGAGAATAAAAAATGGCAACTATGAATCTTCTTCCACTTACCCGTATCAGTGGCAACGTAACATGGGGCCAGAATCTGTGGGAACTGGCAGACGTTGATGGAGCGGAAGTGGCTGGTGTTGTACTCCGCTGTCCGTTCATCAATCATAATGGTGGTAACCTTAGATTTTCACTGACTACAGGAATCGACCTTGTCGATGCCGACTTTACCTTGCTCGATTCCGAAATTGATCTGAGCGAACTTGCGA
This sequence comes from Methylococcaceae bacterium, assembly GCA_030618325.1. Classification (GTDB taxonomy): domain Bacteria; phylum Pseudomonadota; class Gammaproteobacteria; order Methylococcales; family Methylomonadaceae; genus JALSJK01. The sequence continues at coordinate 4,597 of JAUXDP010000239.1, forward strand.
GTGGCGCTCGACTCTTTATCAACGTCAACGGAAAAGCTAGCTCAGGTCAGCAGATCCTGCGCTACATCCGATGCAATCTAGAATCGGATGACGAACTCAACGAAGTCGAAATTGAGGTCGACGCAGTCATAAAGTAGCCGGGGCCTCCGTTAGCCTCAACAAGGAGCACTTAGATGCAACGTATCAAGAAAAGCAATGAGTGGCAGAATACGAGATTACCCGAGGCGCTTAACCGGCAGCTGAATGTAAGATTGCCCGAAGCGCTTAAGAAGCCCGAACCTGAAGGAAAGAAGAAGACGCCAGATTTCGCTAAAATATTTACCGACCCCATGAGCGTGGGTGGGTTCGGTAAGAAGGTCAAATTTGGTGATAGTACC
>JAUXDP010000045.1 GCA_030618325.1 Methylococcaceae bacterium
ATATGTGATGAAATGATGGCTAATATATAAGTTTCAGGATCGTAGATAGCAAAAGCTTTAACATTAATAATAGTGTCTTCATCAATAAATCCGGTAGGAATATATTTGCGCCTAATTGATGATACGACAGGAACAATAATTGAGATTGTCTTCCTATATTTGATTTCTGCGAATTTATGCGGAATAGAAGCAATTTTTTGAGTTTCCTTTTTTGCACTTCTTAGACGAAATTCTCTGACTTTGTCAATTTTTTCAGCTATGTCAGGAATTGCTATCGCGCTACTCAAATTTTTATCTTCAAGCCACAAACACCACCGCTCACTTCCCCTAATAAATTCCTGTCCACCAATATATTTTTTAATAAAAATCTCAGCTTTAGGGAATTTATTTATGAGTTGATTTTTCTCATTTGTAGATAGAATAAGGTTCCCCCCATCTACTGCACCACTTCCACGACTCATAATTGGTATATTTGATAACGGTGAAGACCTTTTTTGAACAACAATATTTTTTCCACTTGTTAGATATGGATTAATGTTATTCACGGCATAACTTAAATCCCCATCGTATAAATACTTAGGTTGTGATGATGGATTTCTGACACCTATGATGACACATGTCACACCTGCATTTCCCTTGGCGCTGTTTGTCCATTTGAATGACTGGTGAGAAAAGCTAATTTCTAAGCACATTTCAAATATATTAGGCCAAAGTGCGACAACCTGCGTTCCTTGACTAATTGAATTGGTGGAAACAAAAGCTAATTGGGCATCAAAATTCTGTAAGTACCTCGATCCGATCATAAACCAGCAACTAACATAATCAAGGGTCTTGTAATTTTTGATATCTTTAAAAACTTCTGCCATATCATCTTTGTGCTCTACCAACTGGTATTTAGTTCCCAAATACGGCGGGTTCCCCAAAATATAAATTTCAGCCCCTTCCTCTTTCGGACAAACCTCCTCCCAATCCAGCTGTGTCGCATTACCACAAACAATCTGCCCACCCTCCTGCAAAGGCAGAGTTGGTTTGGCATCACCAAACACTTCTCGGAAAGCCTGATTCATCTGGTGGTCTGCCAGCCACAGTGACAATTTGGCGGTCTGGTGAGCGAAGTCGTCCAGTTCAATACCGTAGAATTGCGAAAGCCGGATAAAACCGGATGATTCACGCGTAAATAGTTGCCCTGTTTTTAAGCGTTTCAGAATTTCAATTTCCAGCTTGCATAATTCCTTGTAGACAATAATCAAAAAGTTGCCGGAACCACAGGCCGGGTCAAAAATACGCAGGTGGTAGAGTCTGCCCAGCAATTTGTTGAGCTTTTTGGCATCATCGCCCGCTTTTTCCAGTTGTTCATGCAAGTCATTGAGAAACAGCGGTGCTATCACCTTCATGATATTCACCACCGAGGTGTAATGCATCCCCAGACTGCCGCGTTGGTCGCCATGTACCACTGCCTGAATCATCGAGCCAAAAATATCAGGATTAATGGCTTTCCAGTCAAGAGAGCCACATTCAATGATAATTTTACCGGCTTTGCGGCTGAATCCGGGAACGGGCGATTCCTCCGCAAACAGACCGCCGTTGACATAGGGGAACGCTTGCAGATATTCAGGATAATCTGTTCGTTCGCTCAAATTGAGCACATCGAATAGTTTTTGTAAGTAGGCTTGCAGATCGCTGCCGTCTTCTGTGGTGTGAGAAGCTACGGCATTGGTGAATTGATCATTGGCAAAAATGCCGGTATCTTCTGCAAAAAAGCAAAACAACAGTCGGGACAGAAAAATATTCAGCGCATGTCTGTCCCCCTCATCCTGAATATCGTTATCCTGCACAATAATGTCATAAAGCCTCGCCAGCCGTTCCGCCGCCTTGATATCTGCCAGACTTTCACTCTGAATCTGCGATTTTTCCATCCCTGCCCAGGGCAGGAAAAAGTCAGTATGTCGATGCAACTCCTGAAACGGTGTATCCAGCGTATCGCCGGTTTTTCTATCTACCGCCAGCAGGGTTTTGAAATCGGTAATGATGATAAAACGGGGATGATAGCGGGTAACGTCTGGGCTATTCTGCAAATTGTCAATCAAAGCGTATAAATCACCCTCGGTCTCTTTTCTGAAATAGAGCTTCTTTTTCCAGAGCACGGCATCAGCTTGCTTTGCAAGGTTGTAGTCGCCCTTTTGCAGCCGGGTGATCGAGGCTTTTGGCTGTCCATAGGCCAGTAATAAGTCGTAAATAAAATTTACTTTATCCGGCTTGGTTACTAACGACAGGATTTTTTCTTCTAATTCTTCAATATTCATGCGTTGGATAATAATGGTGAGGCTTCTTATTTACACTAACTTCATAAAGGGAAATCAGGAGTGAAGGTATTCATTATATTTTGCTCTAATTCGTAAATTTTTTCTTTGTGGGAGGGGCTTTAGCCGCGACGTCGACCTATATCGCGGCTAAAGCCCCTCCCACAAAAATATCACGCGAACTTAGGTCTGATAGTCAATAATTTTTCCCTCAAGACCTCCAAAGCGTTCTATTTTTTTTTCGATGGTTTGCTCAAAGACTGTTTTCTCGGTCACCATAATAACTTTTTCCCGAGCCCGCGTGATCGCGGTATAGAGCAATTCTTTGCTTAACACTGGGTTCATGGTCGGCGGCAGGGCTATTAAAATCTCGTTAAACTCAGAGCCTTGGCTTTTATGAATAGTCATGGCGAAAACTGTTTCGCAGTGCGGCAGACGGGTGGGTATGAATTTTTTGATGTCATCGTCAGAGCCAGGAAAAAACAGCATCAGTTTTCCGTCAGATTGGGGATCTGATAAGCAAATGCCAATATCACCATTATATAAATGCATAGCAGCGTTATTTTTTGTGATCATGATGGGCCGCCCTGTATACCATTCGCCAAGTTTATCTATATCGCCTGATGCACGTAAATATTGTTCGACCTGTGTGTTGATCATGACCATGCCATTGGCTCCATGCCGATTGGAGCATAGTACCTGAAAATTGTTGAAAGACTGATAGATTTCCTGAAAAGGCGCTGCTGATTTAATCAGTTTCAGATAGTCCATTTGCTTGGATGCGATGAATGCAATCAGATCGTCATTTAAACAACTGACATTTTTCTGATCAGACTGTAAAATCTTCCAAGCCTGAGCCGCATTTTGTTGGTTTACTGCGTCTGCTAACTGTTTAATATCCTGGTTAAAACGATACGATTTTTTTAACTCCAACGTACATTCAGGCAGAGCCTTAGTGAGATCAGCCAAAACTGCTCCGGATTCAACCGAAGCCAATTGATCTTTATCACCAAGCAAAATTAGACGTGCGCCGGGTTTAAGGGCATCGAGCAACTTGCTCATCAAAGCCAAATCCACCATTGACGCTTCATCAACGACCACAAGATCATGAGGCAAAGGACGTTCTGTGCAGTAATGAAAATAGGGTGAAGGCGGCCGGGCTCCTATTAGTCTGTGCAGTGTACTCACCGTTTCCGGGATCTGCTTCAAAACTTCATCGGGGCAAGGCAGGTTGTTTTTACTTTGGTTAATCGCTTCCTGCAAACGCATCGCTGCCTTGCCAGTCGGAGCGGCAAGTGCAATCAGAAGCGGCTGTTCTGCGAGTTCTTGTAGCAAAGCTAAAATTTTTACGACTGTGGTTGTCTTACCGGTACCTGGCCCCCCGGTAATAATACTGAAGGACTGTGTAATTGCTATTTGAGCCGCATCGCGTTGGCAATCGGGAATATCACTCGTTGCCCCAAAATAGCGATCAAGTGCCGCGAGCACATTGGGAACATCTGATTTTTCAGATACTATTTGCAATACCCGCTTTGCCAGTTGACATTCATATGACCAGTAGCGATGCATATACAAATGGCTGTTTTCCAGGATCAACGGTGTTTGGTTATTTTTCGAAGCCATACTGGAAGCCAATAGAAGCTCCCCGTCATCGGCATCTATCGGAATACAAATGTGGCCATGATTTTGTTGAAAAGATAGTTGTTCAACAATAGTGTAAAAGCGTTGCTTCTGAGCTTCGTTTAGATGGGTTCGTTCGGTCAAAAATCGGGCGAAGACCTGATCGAGACGGCTTGAAGAAAATTCATTATTATCCATCGAAGTATCTTACCTGAGGATGTTGAAAATAGTTTAGGCTTAGGTTATTAAGTTAAGAAAATATGTAGGTTGGGTAAAGGAGGAGCGACGTGCCCAACACAGATTTGTTGGGCACGCTACGCTTTGCCTAACCTACACATGATCACAAAAAAACCTTAATCTAACCTAGCCCTCCAACAGTAGAAGAGATCTAAAACATCAATTAAACCAATTACCAATAGTACTCTTGACTCGTGTTGATAAACTACTTTGCATCGGTAGAACGGTTGTCCCCCGGGCAAGGCCGTTTTCCAGTTCATAAGCAAGATCCATAGCATTAGAAAATCCTTTTTCAGGATTAACAGCGCGTGCCAGTAGAACTTCTAACCATGAAGGGAAATCAGGGCGATATTGACCTAGCGGAACTGGTTTGTCGAAATTGGGGCGAGTGAAAGGTTCGACTTCTCCGTAAGGGTAATGTCCCTTGCTAAACATTCGATATAAAGTTACGCCTAGCGCATACATGTCTGATTGTTCGTTGCCTCGGTCACCCCGGAATAAATCGGGTGACATATAGCTGGGAGTTCCTGGTGCGGTAGTTTCTAATTCATCATCTAACCCGGGTAAGCGAGCCACCCCCAGATCGAGTAATTTTAACCCGCCTTCATTAAGCAAAATAATATTATCCGGTTTAATATCCCGGTGGATAACCCTTTCTTTATGTAGTGCGTAAACTGCTTTGCACAACATCAAACTAATGTCCACGCCCTGGTCAAGTGTGATGTCATTTTCCAACAAATAATGCTCCAATGTTATACCTTGATAATACGGCATGACAGTGTACAAACGACTCTGCCGACCCGTTTTCAGCTCTACCTGTTCAGCAATCCACGGATTATGGACGTGTGAAGTGATCCAATTCTCACGAATAAAAGCCTGCCTGTAGATGACCTCAGTATTCGCATCGGGTTTAGGAAACTTTAAGACAACTTCCCCGTGACTTTCTTTTTCATCACTGGCTACAAATAAGCAGGTATAGCGGCCATCAGAAATTTTTTTATTCAGGCGAAACCCGTCGACCTGCTCTTTTACTTTAGGTAATGCCATTATTGGTAAATCATCAACTACCGTTTCCAGAAATGACTTATCCGGTGGTGGCACTTTAAGCACATCGACAACCAGAGCACTGACATTATCTTGGCTGCCCGCTTGCAATGCCTCTTGAACAATGGCCTGCGCATGGTCTTGAGAGGATCGGTTCTGAGAGAGTAATTGTTGAATTTTATCTTGGGGTAAAGAGGTATGAACCCCATCGCAACAGAGTAAAAAACGATCATGAAGATTCAAGTTATGCTGCGAATAATCAATATGCACTGTGTCTTCAATGCCCAGCGCCCGAGTCAGAACATGCTGTAAATCAGGATGCTGATGAACATGATCCGTAGTCAGGTTTTGTAGGCGATTATTTCTGAGACGATAAATGCGGGTATCCCCAAGATGAACAGTATGTATTTGCCTTCCTAAAAATATCAACGCACTAAATGTCGTTCCCATACCTTTAAGTTCTGAATTACGCTGGGATTGTGAATGGATCCAGTGATTGATAGGCGTGAGTGCTTTTTCGGCCATGTGTTTCACGCCCAGAGTTTGCTTTTGCTCGTAATAGGCATCAATAAATTCACGCACAGCCAGCTCTGCGGCATAACGTCCACCGCCTGTTCCCCCAATCCCGTCGGCAATTATGGCTATACTGCCATAGATTGCACGTTCCTTCTCTGTGCCGTGATAGAAGCCAACAAAATCCTCGTTGGCTTCTCGATTCCCGGTTTCAGTGGCGAAACCACTTTGTGTTTCTAGTTGCTCTGTCATGAGAATTATCCAAGTTTTATCGTTGCACCATAAAAGAGCATGTCATGACCAGTACGCACTATTTTGATACAAATGAATCATTATTCGTTAGCGAATTACCATCGTAATATAGTCTTTTTTTATGTTCCGTGGCAATAAAACCACACAAGTACAAAGCTTTATCCCGCTAAAAGTAACTCCTGACCAACACTAGGTATGATTTTTGCTTCAAATATTTTCTACAAAAGTAAACCATGTTATATGAATATATCTAAATTTTTACAAACAGGCGATAAAGACACTTTGATAAGTGCCTTTATTTATTCTGACATGAGTTTTATGGTGTGGGTATTAATGGGGCCACTGGTGATTTATATTGCGCAAGATCTAAATCTGTCGGAAGCACAGCAATATACCCTGGTCTCTATTCCTTTGCTCGCAGGCGTTTTATTTCGCATTCCGGTTGGAATTTTGGTTGATCGTTTTGCCCCAAAGCGTACCGGCCTGATTGCTCAAGTTATTGTCATCCTGGTGTTGCTATTGGCTTTTATCAGCAAAGTAAACTCGATCAATGGTGTTTATATCGTTGCTATTGCACTGGGTTTAGCCGGTACCAGTATGGCTGTTGCGCTGCCCTTATGCAGCCGTTGGTATCCTGATGAGTATCAAGGTTTGGTTATGGGTATTGCGGGCGCAGCCAGTAGCGGCACAGTTTTAACTGCAGCACTAGCCCCTATGCTTGCAGAAAGTTTCGGATGGCGTGCCGTACTGGGTTTTGCCACACTGCCTTTGATTGCCACTGCAATATTTTTTCATCTCAAGGCTAAAGACACTAACTACGAAGCAGAACAAAAACCACTTTCTGAATATCTAGGTGTACTCAAAGAAATTGATACCTGGTGGTTTATGCTTTTTTACAGCTTAAGCTTTGGCGGTGTCATTGCCCTATCAAGCGTAATGGTTTTATATTTTCATCAGGAATATCAATTTGAACCAGTAACGGCCGGTTACTATACAGCAGCCTGCATACTTGCCGGAACTGCACTTCGCCCAGTAGGCGGGTGGTTAGCAGATAATTTTGGCGGCATTCGATCTATGCAACGATTTTATGGTGTTTCCGCGGTGTGTATGCTTTTAGTAAGTTTTTCACTCCCGAGTTGGCTGGCCATTATCTTTTTGATAATAGGTACTGCTGCACTGGGAATGGCTAGCGGCGCTGTGTTTCAACTGGTGCCGCTGAGATTCCGTAAAAACGTCGGTGCAGTAACAGGTATGGTGGGTGCAGCAGGAGGGTTGGGAGGATTTATCCTGGCTTGGGCACTTGGCCAATCAAAACAACTTACTGATGGATTTGGTATCGGCTTTTTCTTTTTTACTGTTTTATCGATACTAAGTCTCTACGGCATTAATAGAGTAAAATCACGATGGCGTACTACCTGGGGAGCTGGCGCAGTTACCAGCGCACGAGTTTAATTACTATTTACCATTTTGGGAAGGAAAAATAATGAAAAATAAACAACACCCCTTATGGGTTTCAACACTGTTTATTGTAACCCTTATGACTGGGCTTCAATTTTACAGTGCGGACACTTCTGCCGCCTGGACTACTGTTAGAGATCCAGAAACAGATAAGATGGTGACTATACGAGTAGGGGAAACTCTGGAAGAATATAAGGCCAGAAATCCTTCCAAAATTAGAATAACATCAGAGCCGGGCAAAGAGTCTGTGGTAAAAGACTGGGATGATATTACGCCTAAAGAAAAGGCCAAAATACTCAAGCCATTTAAAAATTTGAGCAAGGAAAGTGCCACCTGCGCTTCCTGTCATAAAAACGAGCACCCCGGCATTTACCAGCAATGGGGCCGCTCCAAACATTTCGGTGCCAATGTCGGCTGTTATGAATGTCATAAAGCCGACAAGAATGATGCTGATGCGATCCGCCATAAAGACTTCTTTATTTCCGTGATTGTGTCACCTAAGGATTGTGGTACTTGTCACAACCTAGAAGCAAAACAGTTCCAAAAAAGTCATCATGCTAAAGCGGCAGAAATTATAGGCTCATTAGACAACACCTTAGCAGAGGTTGTTGAGGGGAAAATGAGTTTTATGGGTAGATCACCCGTTGCAGTTGCTGGCTGCTGGCAGTGTCATGGAACAGAAGTTAAAGTACTGCCTAATGGTGAACTGGATCCTGCGACCTGGCCGAATACGGGGATTGGTCGGATTAATCCTGATGGTTCAAAAGGTTCTTGTAGTGCTTGCCATCAACGTCACCAATTTTCTGCCGCCCAGGCTCGACGCCCGGAAAACTGTGGGAAATGCCATTTAGGCCCCGACCATCCGCAAAAAGAAATTTACGAGGAATCCAAGCACGGTATCGGTTTTTATGCCAATGTCGATAAAATGAATCTGGATTCGGCCAAATGGATTCCCGGTGAAGATTATGATGCCGCACCAACTTGTGCTACTTGCCACATGTCCGCTACACGCAACCTGCCGATTACCCATGACGTAGGTGACCGGATTTCTTGGACTTTACGTCCACCTATATCGGAAAAAATCGATGCGCGGGATGCGAAAAAAGGTTTAACCGTTAAACCTTGGCAAGAACGTCGCAAAGATATGAAAGATGTTTGTAATAGTTGTCACGGTAAAAAGATGATTGAGAACTTTTACCTGCAATTTGATGGTGTGGTTGATATGTACAATGAAAAGTATGCTATTCCAGCCACTCAGATGATGGACTTGTTACTTGAACAAGGGTTGCGTACAGAAACACCGTTTGATGAAGAGGTTGAATGGTCATACTACTTCATGTGGCATCATGAAGGGAGACGCGCTCGTCACGGCGCATCCATGCAAGCACCTGATTATGTCCAATGGCATGGTATGTACGAGGTTGCACATCGTTTCTATATGGAATGGTATCCTAACATTCAGGAAATCATCGAAAAAGCTGAAAAAGCCGGCAAACACAAGGAAGCGAAAATTATCAAGGATTTCCTCGATAATGAAATTATGACCCTAGATGGACATGCCTGGTTCGTCGGTAAAATGCCGAAGGAGTTAGCTGAAAAGCGTAAAAAGGATCGTGAGGCTTTCAATAGTCGTTACCTACAAGAAATCAAGAAATAAGCTAACTTGAGAGAAGTAATAATGATCATGCGCCGCCTTTCTATGGGCGGCGCAGTTATGTTGGGACTACTGTTTCTATGTATAACAGTCACAGTCTCTGCAGAAACTGCGCCCTCACCTGTCGAACCTATCTCAGTTACTGATAAAACTGATATTGACACCTGTCTGGATTGCCACGGTTACCGGGGCTTCGCAGTGCCAACTGGGAAAGTAGGTGAATCACCGAAGCGTGCGTTACACGTTAAATCAAAATCTTTCAAAGAGAGCGTACATGCCGATGTCAAATGTGTCAGCTGTCATGTGGATATTGAACAGATGCCGCATAAGGACAATGTTAAACGAACCGTTGATTGTGTTTCCTGTCACAAAGAACTGAGCAATAAAGATCGAGATGAAATTAAGGAACAAATAGATTATACAAAAAATCTAACCGATACTATGGTCGGTTTGCCCTCGACTTTTAAAGTGGTGAAAAAAAGTAAGGTGGACACTCAGGCTGACCATTATCTTGCCTCAATTCACGCTCAACCCAGCAAGGACAATCCTGAAAAAGTAAACGCGACCTGCTGGGATTGTCATGGCTCGCATGAGGTTTTCCCCATGGAAGGCGCGACCAAGGATAGCTATCGCATCAACAGCCCAGAAACTTGCGGGCGGTGTCATGAAGAACAATTAAAAGAGTACACTCAATCTGTTCATGGCGCACCCGTTAAGCGTTATGGAAAGTTGGAGCCAGCTGTCTGTAGTGATTGCCATACCGCGCATAAAATATCTGTGGTTGAAGAAGATAAGGCAAAATTAACCATTACTGAAAATTGTGGCTCCTGTCATGAAGACTATTTAAAATCCTATCAGGAAACCTATCATGGACAGATAGTAAACCTGGGGTATACCCATACGGCAAAATGTCATGACTGCCATTCTCCACATGATCCACATAAAGCAGATGACCCTAGATCAATGGTTCATCCCGACAATATTATGGAGACCTGTAAAGAATGTCATAAAGATGCTTCAGAAGGGTTTTTAACATTCCACCCGCACGGAACAACGCATGATTATGAGCGCTTTCCAGAAATGTGGATTGTTTCAAAGTTTATGATTGGTTTGCTATTCGCTGTCTTTTTATTCTTCTGGGCACATTCGTTACTGTGGTATTTCCGTGAGAAGAAGGAATTTGAAAATGGCCATCAACCAGTCATACGCTTAGAAAAAAATGGCGACCCTTTAAAGCAAGGGCAGTATGTCACTCGCTTTACTAAAGGCTGGATGATTGCTCACTTGGTTCTGGCTATAGCGGTAATGACCTTGGTGATTACCGGGACAACCGTCCTTTTTGCTAATAGTTTCTGGGCTCCGCTGGTGATGACTTTACTTGGTGGACCTGAAGTTGCAGCCATCATTCATCGCATCGCAGCCGTTACTTTTGCAGCTATATTCTTCGGTCATTTGTATGTTATTTTCCGAAAAATCTATACTGACAATAGAGATCATGGTATTAAATTTGAATGGTTTGGCCCACACTCTTTGATTCCACGGTTACAAGATGGACGAGATTTTATCGCCATGTGTAAGTGGTTTTTTGAAAAAGGCCCACGCCCGGTTTTTGACCGTTGGACGTACTGGGAAAAATTCGATTACTGGGCACCTTTCTGGGGTATGTTTATTATTGGCTGTTCAGGTTTATTGCTCTGGTTCCCAAGTTTCTTTGGCAGCTTCATGCCAGGCTGGGTGTTTAATGTCGCTACCATTGTTCATGGTGAAGAAGCCTTTTTGGCAGCGGTATTTTTGTTTACCGTGCATTTTTTCAACTGCCATTTTAGACCGGAAAAATTTCCGGTTGATGTCGTCATGTTTACTGGCAGTATGCCTCTGGAAGAGTTCAAACATGAACGTAAAGTTGAATATGATCGTTTAGTCAAAACAGGAGAATTAGATCAATATCTGGTTGGTGCTCCTTCTGCCAAACTCAATCAGTATTCCAGAATTCTGGGATTTGCTTTGATTGCTGTCGGCGTGATAGAACTCATATTGGTTCTGTTGGGGTTTTTACAAGATATACTAGCGTAGAAATTGCTGGGTAATACCTTTGTAGGAGCGGCTTTAGCCGCGATATAGATCAACATCGCGGCTAAAGCCGCTCCTACAAAGCAAAAATTATAAAAGTTGGACTAACTCAAAAACTCATATTAATAAAAGAGGTTCTTATGTATACAGATACCATTAATCACTTTGCAAAAGTCGCTAAAATGAAAGCTGAATTATTAAAAAATAATCCGCTTTCTTTCTATATTGGCGCTTTAATGGCAGGGGCATACCTTGGAATGGGCATAGTCCTGGTCTTTACCTTGGGTGGACTACTTGATCCGGCAGTTCGGATACTGGTCATGGGTGCCTCATTCGGCATTGCTTTGACCCTGATTATATTTGCCGGAGCCGAACTATTCACCGGCCATACTATGTATATGACCATAGGCTGGTTGCAAGGAACAGTCACAAAAAATGACCTTTTCAAAGCATTTGGAGCATCCTGGGTAGGTAATCTGGCCGGCGCATTAATATTTGGTGTTATGGTTGCCATCGGCCAAGGGGCGCTTTTTAATGAAAGTGCTGATTTATTGAATACAGTTGTCAGTGCCAAGATGAATAAAGGGCCTATACAGCTTTTTTTCTTGGGGATTTTGTGTAACTGGCTAGTATGTTTAGCTATCTGGACATCAGCACGGACTGAAAATGATGCTGCCAAATGTATCTTGATTTTTTGGTGTTTATTTGCATTTTTCGCCAGTGGCTTTGAACACAGCGTTGCCAACATGGCAGTTTTCGCAATTGCCCTGCTAGGTGATCATCCAGAATCTGTGTCTTTCTTCGGCATGTTTTATAACCTATTTTTTGTTACTTTAGGAAATATTGTATCCGGCAGTTTATTCATGGCTATTGGCTATTGGCTGGCTTCACCAGGGGCTTTTGTCAAATCTACAGAGCCAGCCAAAAAAATTCAGTCTATATTGAACGGGATGTTTGATATTTTTCTTGCTTTGTATGAAATTGTAAAAAAATTAGTATTCTCTATATCTGAACTTGTTAATTCCAAATCTGGAGATGGAGTAGTGCCAAAAAAATAATTACTACTACCATACAGGTTGCAGGATAGGGTGTGGGGAGGATTTTCCCCGCAAAGAACTAAAGGGCCTTATATGGTTTCAGCCAATAAATAGTTTTCATCAATAGCAAAAGGCCGAGCTGAAATAATCTGGTTTTCTATACTTTGTCCGGGTGAAAGCAATGCAGCTACTCGGATGTAGTTGGGTGTGTAGCCGAACACTTTAATTAGTCCGTCTTCTTGCTGTTCTTTTTGCCCTTCCCAGAGTACAGGAAAAATTTCCCCCAGATTGCGTGTCTGAAAGCCAGATTTCATAGTTTCAGCCAATCGGTGTAATTGTTGGCTACGCTGTTTTTTTACTTCATTAGGTACCGGGTTCGGTAATGTTGCTGCTTTGGTGCCCTCGCGTGATGAATAGGTAAAGATATGAATATGGCCAAAGCCGATTTGCTCGATAAAATCGAAGCTTTCTTGCCATTCCCGTTCTGTTTCTCCAGGAAAGCCGACAATAATATCGGTAGTTACATTGAAATGCGGAATTTGCTCCCGGGCTTGTTGAACGATGGATGAAAACTCAGCCGTTTTGCAACGTCTGGCCATACGGCGTAGCACGGCATCAGAACCGCTTTGCAATGGTAGGTGTAAGTGTGGCATTAACCGCTGGTTTTCGAATAACTGAAAGAAATTCTGGGGTAAATCCCAAGGCTCGAGTGATCCCAGACGGATTCTTGGTATATCGGTTTCTGCCAAAATGGTTTGTAGTAATTCAGTCAGGTGACTGTTAATTTCTGACCCATATCCACCCAGATGCACGCCAGTTAATATTACTTCTTGGATGCCTTGTTCTGACAGATTATTAATTTCTTCTATGATTGCTTGAACAGGGCGGCTTTGTTCCTCACCTCGTGCTACGGTAACTATGCAAAAGGTACAGCGATAGCGGCAGCCATCCTGTACTTTAACAAAAGCACGTTGCCGGCCACGGCTAAAAAGAGAAACTTCACCCGGTTCGGTAGACATGGCAGGCATGCTATCAAGATTTAATTCTGATAGTGATTTGCTGACCAGCTCATTTTTATCTTTATTGCTGACTACCAAGTCAACGCCCATTAATTCAGCTGCCTCATCCTGGTTTAACGTTGCGTAACAGCCGCTAACGACCAGTTTGGCTTTGGGGCTTTCTCGATGAATACGACGGATAAGTCGCTTTGATTTGCGCGCTGCATCTTGAGTGACTGCACAGGAGTTGATAACAATTAAATCAGCGTCACTGTGTTGTCGAGTTATTTTATGACCCGCTTTTTGAAAATCCTGTGCCCAGGTTTCAAGTTCCGCTTCATTTAGGCGGCAGCCGAGGGTTCTAAGATTAATCTGCATTGATACCCTTTAGCCAAAAAACCAGTAAGCGATGAAAATAGCGGCGATAATGCCGGAAATATCGGCTATTATCCCACAAGCTGCGGCATGACGAATATTTTTAATACCTACCGATCCAAAGTAAACTGCTAACACGTAAAAAGTGGTTTCGGTACTACCTTGCACGATTGAGGCGAGGCGTCCGGCAAATGAATCAGCGCCGTGAGTTTGCATGGTATCCACCATCATGGCGCGTGCTCCGCTACCGCTAAATGGTTTCATTAACGCGGTAGGCAGGGCATCTATAAACCGGTCGTCAAGTGCCAGTAAGTTCACCAAATATCTAATACTGTTTGCGAGCAGATCAAGCGCGCCGCTGGCTCGAAAAACACCTATGGCGACTAACATGGCAACAAGATAAGGAATAATGGTAATGGCGGTCTGAAATCCTTCTTTTGCACCGTCAATAAAAGCTTCATACGCATTAATACGCAGCCAAGCAGCTCTAGAAATAAAAATGATAACCAGACTGAAAAGAATGATATTACTAACCAGGCTCGATTGTTGCAACATTTGTTGTTGCGGCAAGCTGGAAAAATAGCCGATAATGCCAGCGATCAAAAGGGTAAAACCACCGATATATTTTAAAATTATTCTATCTAGTAAATTGATTTTTTGCACGCTGGCAACGGCTAGCAAACCCGCCAAAGTGGAAATATAGGTGGCGATTAGGATGGGTATAAATACATCAGTTGGGCTCACTGCACCCAGTTGGGCACGATAGGTGAAAATTGTGACCGGAAATAAAGTAACGGCAGATGTATTTATGACTAAAAAAAATATCTGTGCATTGCTGGCCGTTGATTTATCAGGGTTCAAGGTTTGTAATTCTTGCATCGCTTTAATCCCCAATGGGGTTGCCGCGTTGTCCAAACCTAAGGCATTGGCAGAAATATTCATGACTATAGAGCCTAATGCGGGGTGATTTTCAGGTACTTCTGGCATCAATCGGGAAAACAAGGGGGTTAACCCACGTGTTAGTAAGTCTATAAATCCACTACGTTCTCCAATCCTCATAATTCCGAGCCATAAGGCAAGTACACCGGTTAAGCCTAGAGATATTTCAAAAGCAGTTTTTGCCATTTTGAACATGGCTGTGATAATTTGCGCAAAAACTTGTTGGTCGCCCAGAAACAGTAGCTTAAAAGTAGCTGTCAGAAATGCGGCGATAAAAAAGAAAATCCAGATAATGTTTAGC
>JAUXDP010000293.1 GCA_030618325.1 Methylococcaceae bacterium
CCTAACTGCTTTGCCATTGCGGTGACCTTCACTATCCTGTAGGGAGCACAAAGCTTACCCGCCAGCCACATGGCAAAATAGCTGGGAATCAGAAAAGGATATGCTACAGAAATACAGTAATCACTTACTCCAAATTGGGAAATAGCCAAATAGTCGATCAGGCCTGCCCCAACCAATAGCAAAACAAATAAATTTCGCCCACCAAACCAGAGCCCAGCCAGAAAAAAAACAGCCAACGAAGCATCGGGCAATGAAAAAGGGCCGCCAAAATGATGGAAGCGAGTGGCTGCCATTAATGCCAATAGACCAATAATCCCTAAATGGCGAAAATTCAATTTATAATTTGCTAGCATAATGATACCTCTCATGGGCTGATAAATTTCTTCGTTGCCGACTATTATACTCCTGCATCTAAAATAAAATGGTTTAATCTTTATCTCAAAATGAGTAATAATTGCAGAACAAAGTGAAGCGCATCATCGAAACTTGATGCGCTTCCATCAGTATCATTACCAACTCAAATAGAAACCACCATTTTCTCCGCCAATCCGTATCCCAGAAGCTCCGCTATATCTATGATGGTCATTATGGCTGTAATTATCCCTATGATTAACTCGTTGATTATGCTTGTATTTATAGATTCTATTACTGGCTTTATTCAACTTTCTTTGCAATTTTCGTTGTTCCCGGTTTGAAAACCATCCATCGCGCAAAAAACGACGCTCTAATCTAGCAATTTCATCTTGTTCACAACGTAATTTTTCAATTTCCCTATGACTCAAAACTCCATTTCGGACACCCCGATCAATTCTTCTGTGTTGGCGTTCTTGCCTTTCATGAAAACGATCATCAAAGCCGTAGTCATCATAACCACCCCCATACCTTGCTTGCGCAGTTGACACGAACAATAAACCAAACCCAAACATCATTATTACTAGCTTTTTC
Source organism: Methylococcaceae bacterium (assembly GCA_030618325.1). Lineage (GTDB taxonomy): Bacteria > Pseudomonadota > Gammaproteobacteria > Methylococcales > Methylomonadaceae > JALSJK01. Next base: position 946 of record JAUXDP010000293.1, read on the forward strand.
ATAACCAACTCCTCTATCAATTTTCGTTGTACATAGAATATAAGAGTTGCCATGAATTTAAGCTGAACAGAAATATCTTAATAATTTTCACCACGAAGGGCACGAAGAACACGAAGAAAAACCAGATAAAGTCTTCGTGTTCTTCGTGCCCTTCGTGGTAAATATAAATATTAATGTATAAGATCGTAATCTCTTGTCCGCTGATAAATTACGATTATGATAGAATTCATTCTATGAAATCGCTCAAGTCAGAAGCCTTAGAACCTACTGTTTATACCGTTTCACAACTAAGCAGAGAAACCAAAGAATTACTAAACCAGCATTTTCTTACCATTCAGGTTGAAGGTGAAATATCCAATTTGAGTACGCCTTCATCTGGACATATTTATTTTACCCTTAAAGATGCCAAAGCCCAGATTCGCTGTGCGATGTTTCGTTTTCGGCAAAAGAAAATGGGGTTTATTCCGGAGAATGGCCAACAAGTAGTCGTCAACGCTCAAGTCAGCCTGTATGAACCTAGAGGTGACTTCCAGCTCATCGTCCAAACCATTGAAGAAGCCGGTGATGGCGCACTACTCCGGGCTTTCGAAGCGCTAAAACTAAAATTAGACAATGAAGGACTTTTTGAGCCTGATAACAAAAAACAACTGCCCTATCTGCCTCAAGCCATTGGTATTATTACTTCGCCAACAGGAGCAGCGATCAGGGATATATTAAATGTTTTAGGCCGGCGCTTTGCTGCTGTTCCTGTGATCTTGTATCCGGTAGCAGTACAAGGAGATGCCGCTAAACACGAAATAGTCAAAGCGTTAGATACCGCCAATTCCAGAAGCGAGTGCGATATTATCCTCCTCGCCCGGGGCGGCGGATCATTGGAAGACCTATGGGCATTTAATGAGGAAATAGTAGCTAGAGCAATTTATGCCAGCAGCATCCCTATCATCTCTGGAGTTGGTCACGAAATTGATTTTACTATTGCTGATTTTGTTGCCGATCTACGCGCTCCTACACCTTCGGCCGCCGCAGAACATTGCACACCGGTAGCACAAGAATTACTACAATATTTTAAGCAATTGGAAAACCAGTTAAGCCAGCAACTCAATAGAAAACTGGCTAATAGCCAACAAACATTAAACTGGCTCAACAAACGCCTTGTCCAACAACATCCGGGGCAGCAGCTTACTACAAAAACACAAAAGCTGGACAATCTGGAACTACGACTTAATCAAATACTGCAAACAAAACTAAGCAAAAAACAAACGAGTCTGGAGCTAATATCCAATAGACTATGGCAATTGAGTCCTGCCAATAAAACTCGCGCCTACCAAATGCAGCAACAATATCTCAGTGGCCGCCTGGTTACTGCACTGAATCGAAAACTAGAAAAACTCAAGCAACAACTGAACAATGCCAGTCAAACCTTACATGCCGTTAGTCCGCTAGCGACACTCAACCGGGGTTATGCAATAGTGAGTGATCCTCAATCAGACCAAATTATCCGAGCCACAAAGCAGCTAAAAAATGGCGATAGCATTCAAACTCAGCTGGCGCAAGGCCGTATTATCAGTGAAGTTAAGGAAATTCGAAATGATTAACAAATTCATTCTTAGGCAACTGGCAATAAATAACCTACCCATATTACGAAGTATTTTTGTTTGTCTTCTTTATTGTATCAATAGGCGCATAGCAAGCTACGTAACTGTTGATACAGTGAAGAAGACAGACAAAAAGGCAAGTAAGATGGGTGGGTTATTTGTTGCTAGTTGCCTTATACTACTTTTAATCCCCATAACTACTTGGGCGACTAAGTTTCCTGTGCAATCAGTGGTACCTGGAGGAATCGCACTGATGCCACTTGGTGAAAGTCGTACACCACCTCCAAAAACCTATTTCAACAAGCAGCGGGTATTAGTCCTGGAGCATGAAAATCAGTGGTTTGCTTTAGTAGGCATTCCTCTTGACACAAAACCTGGGGCCTATCATATTTCAATTAAACCCCGTAATAAAAATATTCAAACCCGCTTTACGGTCACAAATAAAGAATACCCCGCGCAATATATCACTATTAAAAACAAACGCATGGTAAACCCCAACCCGGATGATTTAAAACGCATCAAAGCAGACCGTATTCCCATCAACAAAGCCCTGCAAACCTGGACTGAGCAAACTGCTATTGACACTAATTTTATCGCTCCTGTTGATGGCAGATTAAGCAGTTTATTCGGCCTAAAACGATTTTTTAATAACCAGCCCAAAAATCCACATAGTGGTCTGGATATAGCCGCACCTGCAGGCACGCCCATCAAAACCCCAGCTTCAGCTGAAGTGATTGATATCGGAAACTATTATTACAATGGCAATACCGTGATTCTTGATCACGGTCAGGGGTTAATCAGTGGTTATTTTCATATGACCGACATTCATGTCAAACGGGGACAGTTTGTAAAACAAGGTGATTCACTCGGAACAGTTGGGGCAACCGGCAGGGTTACCGGGCCCCACTTGCATTGGAATATCTATTTGAACAGAACCAAAGTTGATCCTGCTTTGTTTATTGCTGATGAAATACCTGTACTGGATGCTCGGAATAAAAAGGAAAGTAAATAGACTCACCACGAAGGGCACAAAGAACACGAAGTTTTTACTCTTGCTCGTCGCCCTTCATGGTAGAAAGAGTGGATCGATAACTATTACAGTTG
>JAUXDP010000013.1 GCA_030618325.1 Methylococcaceae bacterium
GCAAAAGTAGTGACTGTTTCATGTTTAAAAGTTCTAAGCATGACGCAATCTACCATGCTGGAAATTACTCGAGCACTATCTTCCAATGGCTCACCTCTGCCTAATTGGGTGTCCCTTGAAGACAAAAACAAGGCGCTACCACCAAAATGGGTAATGCCCGTTTCAAAGGAAATGCGAGTGCGGGTTGATGATTTTTCAAAAACCATAGCCAGTACTTGCCCCTTCAGTGGCTGAAAGTCTGGGTCGCGGTGGTTTTTTAGCTCTATCGCTCTGCTGATTAATGACTTGATTTCTTTTGCAGTCAAATCAAGTAAGCTGATGAAGTGTCTGGGTGATTTAGTCATTGTTGTTCAGTGTGTTCGGTAATAAGTTCAGAGAGTGTATTGACCAGATAATGAATTTGTTCCTGATCTATGATTAATGGTGGCAATATGCGTATGGTTTTTTCATTGGTGACATTAATTAACAATTTTTTGGCTAGTGCTTCCTGGACGAGATTTGCACAGGGTTTAGCTAGCTCTATGCCTATCATCATGCCTTTATGACGAATTTCGGAAACCTGCTTGTTATTCTGTAATTTTTCAGCAATTTTGCTGCTGATAAGGCCTCCTTTTTTAGCCGCTTCATTGATTAGATCTTCCTGGTTAAGAGTATCCAGTACTGCAAGGGCAGCGCTACAAGCTAAAGGGTTGCCACCAAAGGTTGAGCCGTGAGTGCCGGCAGTTAATTGCTCGGCTGCTTTTCCTGAAGCGAGGCAAGCGCCAATAGGAACTCCATTACCTAGCGCTTTGGCTAAAGTACATACGTCTGGAGTAATGTTATTGTGTTGATAGGCCAGAAATTTTCCAGTTCGGCCAATACCTGTTTGTATTTCGTCCAGCATCATCAGCATTTGATGACGATCGCAAATATCTCGGATTTTGTTTAAATAATCAGCGTCAGGAATATTAACACCACCCTCGCCCTGTACCGGTTCAACCAATATTGCCACGATATTGCTATTGCTTTGGATAGCTTGTTCTATAGCAGGAATATCGTTAAAGGGAATATGAACAAAGCCATCCAATAAAGGCATAAAGCCTTGTTGTACTTTGGCATTGCCTGTTGCGCTGAGGGTTGCCATAGTCCGGCCATGAAAGCTTTTTTCCATGGTGATAATGACGGGCTGGGTGATGCCCTGGTTATTCCCATAACGGCGGGCTATTTTAATAGCTGCTTCATTTGCTTCAGCGCCGGAGTTGCAGAAAAAGGCACTTTCCATATTGCTACGCTGGCAAAGCTTGTCAGCTAGTTGTTCCTGTAAATCCAGGCCATACAGGTTGGAGGTGTGCAATAATTTTTCGCTTTGCTTGCAGATAGCGGCATGTACGGCAGGATGGGCATGGCCCAGGTTGCAAACGGCAATGCCGGAAAGAGCATCCAGGTAGCGGGTGTCATTTTTGTCCCAAAGCCAGGCACCTTTTCCTCGAATAAAAGAGACGGGTAAGCGACCATAAGTAGGCATTATATGATTAGTCATTAGGTTGGTAACAAGAAAAAAGACGAGTGCTTAAGTAGTCGAAAAACTTTTTATTATATGAGCGTATCAATATCGAAGCAATTTTAATGAGAAAAATATTGGTCTTTTTTTAAATTGCAATAGTTGATAGAATTACTAGGTTTTATTTTATGGTAACTATTATGGATGTAATTGAGAGAATTAAAGATCAGATTGGCAATAATTCGGTAGTTTTATACATGAAGGGTACACCAGATTTTCCACAATGTGGTTTTTCTGGACAAACTGCTCAGGTATTAGCTGCCTGTAAGGCAAAATATATGCATGTTAATATTTTTGAGGATCCAGAAATTAGAGAAGCTTTGAAAGAATATTCCAATTGGCCCACTTATCCTCAGCTATATATCAAAGGTGAACTGGTAGGAGGTTGCGATATTATTATGGATTTATATAATCGCGGTGAGCTAGGAAAAATGTTGGCTAAAGCTGATAGTGTCATTCAGTAGTCTTTGGCGGGGAATCTATACTTGCTTCAAGCTGTTTCCAGCGGTTGACGATTTTGCAGAATAGTTCCGCCGTTTGTTCAGCATCGTAAAGGGCTGAGTGGGCTTTTTCGCTATCCCACTCCATTTCTGCCGCTTTGGCTATTTTGGCGAGTACAGTTTGGCCATACATTAATCCACCTAGAGTGGCCGTATCGAAAGTACTGAAGGGGTGAAAAGGGCTGCGCTTTATTTGAGTGCGTTTGATAGCGGCATTTAAAAAACCGATATCAAACGCAGGGTTATGGCCAACTAGAATGGCGCGCGTACATTGGTTACGTTTTATTGCCTGTTTTATGGGTTTAAAAATGCGATTTAATGCGTCCTTTTCATCAACGGCCATACGAAAAGGATGATAAGGATCAATGCCAGTAAATTTTAGTGCAGCGTCATCAAGTTCGGAACTTTTAAAGGGAATTATGTGTGCAGCATGAGTTTCACTTTTTGTGAAGTTGCCATCAGCATTGAGTTCCACAATGACAGCCGCAATTTCTAATAGTGGGTTTTTTTTATTGTCGAATCCTGCGGTTTCAATATCAATAATTACTGGCAGATAACCTCTGAATCGATTGGCAACTGGGTTCTTGGCAATTTCCATAGAACCGGGACTTTAGCAAACAACCTTAGCCATCTGCAAGTTGAATATATTCGATGAAAGTTAATCTTTATGATATGTTACCGCTTCTATTTCCCAGAAAACGCGCAATAGTGCAAATTATGAGGATTATTAATGAATAAAAAAAACATCTTTGCAAAACGTAATTCTTTGTTCTATATAGTTTTATCGATAGTAATATTGAATGGTTGTGCAAGTACAGCCCATAACCCTCAAGACCCCTGGGAGGGATGGAATAGAGGTACGCAGACCTTCAATGATAATGTTGACGACTATCTATTGAAACCAGTTGCTGAGGGTTATGATTATGTAACTCCTGATTTTGTTAGTACTGGTGTTTCCAATTTTTTTAGTAATTTGAAAGATATTGGTGTAACCATTAACGATTTATTGCAACTTAAGTTCATGCAAGGTGGTATGGATGCTGGTCGTTTTTTAGTTAATACTACAGCTGGACTGGGTGGCTTGATTGATGTTGCCTCGATGATTAACTTACCAAAACATGAGGAGGATTTTGGTCAAACCCTTGGTTATTGGGGCGTGCCTGCAGGGCCTTATCTGGTGCTTCCTTTTTTTGGGCCGAGCAGTCCTCGGGGGACGCTAGGCTTAGTGGGAGATGCCGCAATGAATCCATTAAGCTATACCATCTTAGTGGGTGGCAGTTTATCATCAGTAGCTAGTTGGTCTTCTGCTGGTGCTAGGGGAGTGGAGACTGTTGATACAAGAGCAAATTTGATTAACGTGGAAAAACTGGCAACTGAAGCAGCCCTAGATCGATATGCATTTTTCAGAGATGCTTATTTGCAACGCCGTCGCCATTTAATTTATGACGGCGAAGTGCCAGAAGATAAACAATATGATTTCGATGTTGATATTGACTTCGACGATGATTTGGACGAGTTGGAGGGTTCTGAGTAGGCTCTTAATTCATAAGCCGCCAGGTGAGGTCTTCACCCGCTCTAAGTGGAATCAGAAAATTGTTTTCTACTTGATAATTATCGGGAATCCTCCAGGTTGCTTTTTGTATCATTATTTTGTCAGTATTTCTAGGTAACCGGTAAAAGTCGGCACCATTGAAGCTTGCAAAGGCCTCCAGTTTATCCAGTTTTTCAGCACGATCAAAGATTTCGGCATACAGTTCAATGGCTGCGTGGGCACTGTAACATCCGGCGCAGCCACAGCTGTTTTCTTTAAGGTGTTGTAAGTGTGGTGCACTGTCCGTGCCGAGAAAAAATTTTTTATTTCCTCCTGTAGCTGCCTCAATCAGTGCTTGACGGTGGGTTTCTCGTTTAATGATAGGTAGGCAGTAGTAGTGAGGCTTGATTCCTCCAGCAAGAATAGCGTTGCGGTTAAACATAAGATGCTGCGGGGTAATGGTAGCGGCTAATTGTTCGGATGCTTCCGTAACAAACTGCACAGCTTCGCGAGTGGTGGCATGCTCAAAGACGATACGTAATTCTGGAAAATTTTTGATAATACCGGCAAGAACTTTATCAAGAAAGATTTTTTCCCGATCAAAGATGTCGTATTTAGCCTCAGTGACTTCTCCATGAATCAGTAACGGAATATCATGTTCTTGCATGGTTTCCAGTACGTGATAGATCAGGTCAAGTTTACTAACACCGGAATCCGAGTTGGTTGTTGCTCCTGCAGGATACAGTTTAAAGGCGTATACATGCGGTGATTCAGCTGCTTTTTCAACCTCTGAAGTCGTGGTCGAGTCAGTAAGGTACAGAGTCATTAGTGGTGTAAAATCCAGGCCTTTCGGGATAGCCTGAATAATTTCCTGCCGATAATTCTCAGCCTGCGCAACTGTAGTAACAGGCGATTTTAGATTAGGCATAATAACCGCTCGGGAAAATTGCCTGGCTGTGTGAGGGATAACGGTTTTTAATATCGCTCCCGTCCGTACATGCAAATGCCAATCATCAGGTTGGGTTATGATCAATTTTTCCATTATTTTCTGTTTTTAATTTAATATATAAGGCCATTTTTACGGTGTGGCTCTTGAAAAAAGAAAATTAGGCCTTATTGTAAGTTATATTTTTGTTTTGGAGTGGATAATGCCAATTTATGAGTATTTTTGCCAAAAGTGTGGTCATGAGCATGAAGCTTTACAGAAAATAAGTGCTGAGCCACTTGTTTCATGCCCAGCGTGTAATGAACCTGAGTTAAAGAAAAAAATCTCTGCAGCTGGTTTCAGATTAAAAGGTGGCGGCTGGTATGAGACTGATTTTAAGAATGGCTCAAAAAAGAATGTTGCAGGGGAAAGCAAATCAACTGATAAATCAACCTCTAAAGCATCAGGCAAATCAGCAGCTAAATCTAGTTGTTGTGGAGGCGGAAGCCATAGTCACTAAAAAAGCATCCGGCAGTTTTATTTGACCGCTATCGAAGATTATTTAAATTAATAGAGAAAAAATATGCGTAGCCACAAATGTGGAGAATTAAATAGTGCCCATCTTGGCGAACAAGTGGAATTATGTGGATGGGTGCATAGACGCCGTGATCATGGCGGGGTCATCTTTATTGACCTTAGAGATAGGGCTGGTTTGGTGCAAGTTGTCTTTGATCCTGACTCGGCCGAAACCTTTGCCATAGCGGAAACTGTTCGCAGTGAATACGTCTTACAAATTCAGGGAACGGTTAGAAATCGACCGGAAGGCACAGTAAACCCTGACATGGCTACCGGCGGAATTGAAATTCTGGTGAGCCATATTGAAGTATTGAACACTTCAGAAACCCCGCCTTTCCCACTGGAAGAAAGTAGCGGTATTGAGGTTAACGAAGACACCCGTCTACGCTATCGCTATATTGATTTGCGGCGTACTGAAATGCAAGAAAAAATGCGTTTTCGTCGAGATGTGACGCGTTGCTTGCGGAATTTTCTTGATGAACATGATTTTTTCGAAATCGAAACCCCCTACTTAACCAAAGCAACGCCTGAGGGTGCTCGGGATTATCTGGTGCCAAGTCGTACTCATGAGAATAGCTTTTTTGCGTTACCACAATCACCGCAATTGTATAAACAATTGTTAATGATTTCTGGTATGGATCGCTATTACCAAGTGGTTCGCTGTTTTCGGGATGAGGATTTACGTGCTGATCGACAGCCGGAATTCACCCAGTTGGATATCGAAACCTCTTTCATGACTGAAGAACAGATCATGTTTTTGATGGAAGAAATGATTCGACACCTGTTCAATGAAACCCTCGAAGAAAAGTTGCCTGCAGTATTTCCACAGATGACTTATCAAGAGGCCATGCAGCGTTTTGGTAGTGATGCCCCGGATTTACGCATTCCACTGGAGTTGGTAGATATTGCCGATGAAATGAAGGATGTTGAATTCAAAGTTTTCTCAGGGCCAGCCAATGACCCTAACGGTCGTGTAGTTGCGTTGCGATTACCCCATGGTTCAGAACTCAGCCGTAAGGACATTGATGAATTAACCAAATTTGTTGGCATCTATGGCGCTAAAGGCCTGGCTTATATTAAAGTCAATGATCGTGCCGGTGGACTGGAAGGTTTGCAATCACCGATCGTAAAATTTGCACCCGCCGAAGTGTGGGAGCAAGTGCTAACCAAGACAGAAGCGCAAACTGGAGATCTGGTTTTTTTCGGAGCAGACAAAACCAATATAGTTAATGAAGCGATGGGCGCGTTACGAGTTAAGTTGGGACATGATCGTGGTTTGCTTGAGGGTAAATGGAAACCGGTGTGGATAATAGATTTTCCAATGTTTGACTGGGACGATAAAAATCAGCGCTGGAATGCAATACATCATCCTTTTACAGCACCTAGTTGCGATATTGAAGCATTGCAAGCTCACCCAGGAGAAGCCTTGTCAAGAGCGTATGATCTGGTTTTAAATGGTACTGAAGTGGGTGGCGGGTCGATTCGTATTCATCGCACTGAAATGCAACAGCAGGTTTTTAAACTGCTCGGAATTGGCGAGCAGGAAGCGAAAGAAAAATTTGGCTTCCTGTTAGAAGCTTTAAAATATGGCTGCCCTCCACATGGCGGTATTGCTTTTGGTATGGATCGTTTGGTGATGTTAATGACGGGATCGAAATCAATTCGTGAAGTTATTGCATTTCCGAAAACACAAACAGCCGCATGTCCGTTGATGGATGCGCCTGCTATAGTCAATGATGCGCAATTACGTGAGTTAGGTATTAAATTGCGTAAACCAGTTAATAAAGAAAGCGAAAGCGAGCAACAGGAGTAATTTCCTGCTTGCCTGGAATCAGGAGGTATTATTATGGCTTCAGCAACTTTAGCTATCCAAAATTATGCATTGCTTGAAGATGAGGAATGTGACGCACGGATTGTGGCTGCCAAGGAAAAGTTGGGTGATCGTTGTATCATTTTAGGCCATCATTATCAGCGTGATGAAGTTTTTAAACATGCTGATTATTCCGGTGATTCTCTAAAATTATCGCGTGATGCAGCGCAATCTAATGCAGAATATATCGTATTCTGCGGTGTCCATTTCATGGCTGAAGTGGCTGATATTTTATCCCGTCCTGAACAAATAGCTATTTTGCCGGATATGGCGGCAGGTTGCTCAATGGCGGATATGGCTAACTTGGGCAAGGTACAGAAGTGCTGGGAAGAACTGGCTCAGGTTCTTGACCCGGAAACCGAAGTTACCCCAGTTACCTATATCAATTCAGCAGCTGATTTAAAAGCCTTTTGCGGCAAACATGATGGCATCGTCTGCACATCCTCAAATGCTCAAAGAATTCTGGAATGGAGCTTTGCCAAACGGGAAAAAGTACTGTTTTTCCCCGATCAACATTTAGGCCGGAATACCGGCTTTAGAATGGGTATCCCGCTGGAAGAAATGGTCACCTGGGATTTTAATAAACCGATGGGTGGTTTAACCGAACAGCAAATTCTGGATGCTAAAATTATTCTCTGGAAAGGCTTTTGTTCGGTACATCAAGTTTTTCAACCCGAACAAATCGACGATTTTCTGGAACGCTATCCTGAAACCAAAGTCATTTCTCATCCTGAAGCTAATTTTGAAGTTTGCCAGAAAGCAGACTATGTGGGTTCAACAGAAAACATCTTAAAAACAGTCAAGGAAGCCGAGCCAGGCACTCGCTGGCTGGTAGCGACAGAGCTTAACCTGGTTAATCGACTGCATGAGCAATGTAAAGACCAGGGAAAAAATGTGCATTTTATGTCGCCCACAGTCTCTATGTGTTCGACTATGTTCAGAACCGATCCACAACATTTAGCCTGGATACTGGAAAACCTTGTCGAGGGTAACGTCGTGAATCAGATTTCTGTGGAACCGGAACAGGCAAAATTAGCTAAACTTGCATTAGAGAATATGTTATCTGTTTAAGCTGATGTGATGTCGAGGAAAGGCATGCCAGCTCTATATTTTTTAAGCGAAACAAAGAGATCCCGTGTAGGTTGGATGAGCTTATCAAGCGAAGCGCGATAATGGTGTCCGACATTTTGCAGTTGTCGGATTGCGTTTTTTCGCTATGCTCAAAAATCTTATCCAACTTACATATTTAACATGAAAGCACTTTCAATCAGGAACTTGAGAAAAACCTATAAGGGTGGGTTCGAGGCATTAAAAGGGATAGCTCTGGATGTTGAGGAAGGTGACTTTTTTGCGCTACTAGGTCCCAATGGTGCTGGAAAATCTACGGCTATCGGTATTATTTGCTCGTTGGTCAATAAGACTAGTGGTTCTATTAAAGTTTTTGATGCCGATTTGAATAAGGATCGCGAGTTGGTAAAAAGCTATATTGGCTTGGTACCCCAGGAAATAAATTTTAATCAATTTGAAACGGTTGAAGATATTCTACTTAATCAAGCTGGTTATTATGGCATCTCGCGCAAAAAAGCAAAACATAGGACAGAAATATGCTTAAAGCAGATGCAGCTATGGGATAGGCGTAATACAGTTTCCAGGCGTTTATCAGGTGGCATGAAAAGAAGATTAATGATTGCGAGAGCTTTGGTGCATTCACCTCGATTATTAATTCTGGATGAACCTACAGCCGGTGTAGATATAGAAATTCGTCGGTCCATGTGGGAACAGATGCGGGAAGTCAATGCCCAGGGAACCACAATTATTTTGACGACTCATTACTTGGAAGAAGCCGAAAACCTGTGCCGCAATATTGCTATTATCGATCATGGTAATATTGTAGAAAACTCGAAAATGAGTAGTTTACTTGCGCGTCTGAATGTTGATTATTTTGTTTTGGATTTGGCTGAATCCATAGCTATGGTTCCAGAGATACCTGGGTTTTCACTGGAACTGGAAGAGGATAGGTTGCTTAATGTTGCTGTACCGAAAGACCAAAGCTTAAACCAATTATTCCAGGAATTATCTAAGAACAATATTCAGGTACTCAGTATGAAAAATAAATCTAACCGACTTGAGCAATTATTCATGGATCTGGTAACCCAAAATCAAACAACACATGTCCATTCATGAAATATTCTATTGCTTTTAGAACTATTGTCTTCAAGGAAATTCGCAGATTCACCCGTATTTGGCCGCAAACTTTATTACCGCCAGCCATTACCACATCTTTATATTTTCTGATCTTTGGAACTTTGATTGGTGAACGGATAGGGGATATTAAGGGCGCTAGCTATATGACGTATATAGTACCCGGAGTCATTTTAATGTCGGTGATTAGCCATTCCTATGCGAATGTCGTGTCTTCTTTTTATTCTACAAAATTTCAAAAACATATCGAAGAGATATTAGTTGCACCGGTTCCCAACTGGGTGATTCTGGCTGGATATGTTTGTGGTGGGGTTGCCAGGGGCTTGTTGGTTGGTATGGTTGTTACGTCAATATCACTATTATTTACCGAAATACCAGTAAATAATATTTGGATAGCATTGGCCGTTGTTTTATTAACATCTACTCTGTTTGCTCTGGCTGGATTTATAAATGCTGTGTTCGCTGATAGTTTTGATGCCATATCAATAATCCCAAATTTTGTACTAACTCCTCTAAGTTATCTGGGTGGAGTTTTTTATTCAGTATCCATGTTGCCTGAGATTTGGCAAAAAATCTCATTGGGCAATCCCATCCTGTATATGATTAATGCATTTCGTTACGGTCTTATCGGTATTACGGATGTAGACATACAATTTGCATTTGCGATAACAGGTGGCTTTATTTTGTTATTGATTATATTCAACCTGTATTTGTTACATAAAGGTGTGGGTATTAAGAATTAAGCCGCTTTGATGCCCTGCAGATGATGTAGGGCTTCCATATTTGTAATTTTGATATGTTTGTTGTTGACAGTAATTAAACCCTTTTTCTGGAATTTTTTGAGTAAGCGGCTAACGGTCTCCAGAGCCAGTCCTAAATAATTACCAAGTTCTTGGCGGGAAAGAGTTAGTGTGAATTCAACCGTAGAAAATCCACGCCGCTGGTAACGACTAGACAGGTTGAGCAGAAAATAAGCTAGCTTTTCGTCTGCAGGTCTTTTGCTAAGAACCATTTTGTTGTGATCATCGTTCATTTTTTCGCCGGCATGAAGCAATAACTCCCTCATCAGTCCAGGGGCAATACTTGCTAATTCATCCCAATTATTTACCGGCAACTCGCAAAAGCTTAATGTTTCCAGGGCAATGACTGAGCAATTATGGTGGTTTTTATGAATTCCATCAAAACCTAATAATTCACCTGGGAGGAGTATATCGAGAATATGTTCATTACCATGGGTGTCATTTGCGATTAATTTGGCTGTGCCGGATTTAATTGCCACTATGCTTTTAAACTCATCCCCTTCGCGGAGTATATAATCTCCACGCTGCAAAGTTTTTTTGCGTTTGATGACTTGATCAAGATTATCAATTTCTTTCTTGGACAACCCACGAGGCAGACAGATAGAGTCAAGACTGCAATTATTACAATTTACCTCAGCGTTAATATTCACTTTTTTAAACTTCCAATTTTGGAGCTATCAAGGATTATAACCTCGTAAGATGATTTTTAGGATAAGTTTGTCACTTATTTGCGAGTACTTGGGCCATTAAATGGGATGCCATTACTCATAAAGCTTAAAAAATATTCTAAATGGCGTAACGCATCACTTTGTGCAGTAGGGATCTCAGCCCTGATTTGTTTGTGGCAACCAATAATACGGTGGTGCAGGGTGCCTATTTCCCCCCATTTTAAACGATAGGTTGGCCAATTGCTGGTATGGCCTAAGGATGGACTTAGCAAATCAGCACGAATTTTTTTGCCGGCATTTTGTACATGACAGCTAGAGCAGGAAAAGTTTAGTTGTCCCCGGCGTTGATAATAATACTGTTTACCTTGTTCATATGCTGCCAAGGCTAGGGGAGCAGATTCAGGGATTTTGATGTCTATCAGCTTGCCGCGAGAGGTGAAAGCTATATGGGCAAGTAATTGTGCGATCTCACCTTTCTGATAGGGTAGGGGGGCTTCATTATTCTTTTTACGGCATTGGTTAATTGCCAAAGCAAGGGTTATAACTTTGTTTTGAGTCCTATCCCATAGAGGGTATAAGTGGCTAATTGCAAGGCCTTTGTTTGGAAGACAATCTGAGTAATGTTTGTCATTTTTAAAAGGCGTATTGAATAAAGTTTCACCCTGCTCGATGGCTAATTCATAAGGTGGGAATTCTTCAATCGTTTGCCAAGATCCTCTGGCAATTTCATCAAGTGCATATATCCCATCAGCATAATCATTTAAGCTCAATTGAGGGAATAATTTTTCATAATGTTGTTTGAATAATGCTTGATCTTGTTGTGGACTTGCTGAAGCTATAAAGGAAAATACTGCCATTAACAAGGAAAAGTGCCACACATTCATTTCAGTATTTTGTCTTGAGAGTCACTCTGCCCAAGGTTATCTTGCCAACTGATGTTGATTTTATCGCCCGCCTTACCACCTTTAAATTTGAAAGCAAAGTAGGGGTTTTTCGAGATACCCGCGCCCATAACTGAACTGGCAATAACTTTATCATTATGTTTGACGGTGAGTTCCTGAATGAAATGTGCTGGAATCAGGTTGCCTTGCTCATCTTTATTGCGTCCAGTTTCCATCGGATGGGCAATGAGTGTTCTAATCTGGGTTATTTCTTCAAATTGTTTAGTGCGTATTTTAATGCTAGACATAATTAACCTCCACATCCACCAATGGTAACTTTTACCATTTTCCGCTTGCGATAGTAGTTTTCACCCGCTTTTACAATCACAATAACATTACTGGTTTTAGCCATTTTTATTCTGGCTGAAACATAGGCTTCTGTTTCATCTGCTAAAGTAAATTGGGCAACTAGTGTGGCTGGGTTTTTTTCCACTAGAATGGTTAAGGTTTCTATATTCTCCAAATTACTGGTAATGATGATAGGTACTACAGCACCATTTTCAGCTATTCTCGGAATTTTGACTTGAATTTTATCGGTTTTAATGAATTTCTGATTGCCAAATAATTGGTTTAATGTATCGTCCAATTGAGTTTGTTTAAAAATATTAGCAGGCCAGGCTGCTTGGGCGAGAATGGAATTGAAAAGACTGCTGGTTGCCGTGGCAAAAAAGGCAGCATATTTAACAGACTTCAGAATAAAATTTCTGCGTGTTTCAAGCATGATTTTTCTAGAATTATTATAAGTGCCAAATATAATCTACTATTTCATCAATTTCCTGTTCAGTCAAAATTTTGTTTTTACCAAACGGGGGCATACTGGTATCTGGGTTAAATAGGGTGGCATCCCATATTTGTTGACGGAGCTGTTGCTTGCTGTTAAATTGTTTTCGTATTTCTTTTAGTGGTGGACCAATATTACCAGGGAATTCACCATCCTCAATTACATGACAGGCCAGACAGTTACCTTTGTTGCGGGCAAAGGTCAGTTGTTTACCTCTAACGCTAGTTGTTTCGAAAGTAGTATTATTTTGTACCGAGCAGGACAATAGAAAAAAAATACTTAGTAAAAATAAAAGTTTCATTCAAACAGTTTCTGATAGTTACGGGCTGATTGTTCTGGATTATCGGCAAAAACACCATCAATCGCAGCTAAAAAGTCAGCTCCAGCAGCAATTAGTGGCGCACTATTCTTGGGTGAAATTCCACCAATTGCAACGATAGGTATATGCAACTGTTGCTTAGCCAAACGGAGGGTGTTGATGTGGGCTAAGGGTGCCAAGGGTTTGCTTGCGGATGGGAAAAACCGACCAAATGCAACATAGGTAGCCCCATTGTTTTGTGCGGTTATTGCCCGTTGCATATCGTTATAACAAGAAACACCAATAATTGCATTCTGCGTTAAATTTTGTAGTGCATCAGATAATTGTCCATCATCTCGACCCAGATGAACGCCATCAGCGCCAATACGTGCTGCTAAATCAACATCATCATTAATAATCAGGGGGACATCATAGCTTCTACATATTTTAAGCAATTTGATTGCCAGTTTTTCGTCATCAACACGATGTTTGTCGCGATATTGGATTACAACAGCCCCACCTTTTATTGCCGCAGTCACTTCTTCGGTAACTTGTAATAGGGATTTGTTTTCAGGCTGAGTGATGGCATATAGCCCTTTTTTCGGGAAAACTGTCATTATTCCTGCATCCAGAACAACCGGTTAGGAATATGTTGTCCCTGGCCTGGGCTGTAAGCCTCATTTAGCGTATTCCAGGTATATTCCTGCGCTTCAAGTACGGCATGAAGAGGATCTAAGCCATGAGCAATTGAGGCGGCAATGCTCGCTGCTAGCGTACAACCAGAGCCATGATAGCTGGCTGGCAAGCGGTCCCAGTTGAAGCTTTCAATAAGCTTTTTCTGATGATATAGAAGATTAGTAACCTCTTGCGTATTTTCATGGGTTCCGGTAATCAACACATATTGACAGCCTTGACCTAGCAAAGATAAGCCACATTCATCCAGATTGTTAAGCCTTGTCAATTTACGAGCTTCCTCACTGTTAGGCGTTAGGACGGTTGTGTGAGGCAATAATTTGTGAAATATAGCATTAGATAGGTTGTCATTAGATAACGCTTTACCGCCCCCAGCCGCTAAAACTGGATCAAGAATAACAGGAATCTGTGGGTTTTCTACTAGAACTTGTTGTATCGCATTGCATATTTCAATGTCTCCAATCAAGCCAATTTTTATTGCTTTGACGGTGAAATCGGCTAATAGAGTTTTTGCTTGGCTGATAAAGTCATCAACTTGTTGGGGGATTAATTTCTTGACGTTGCGAGTGTCCTGCTCTGTCAACGCAGTGATGACATTACAAGCGTGACATTGATGGCTTACCAGGGTTTCTATATCTGCCTGGATACCCGCACCACCGCTTGGGTCATGGCCAGAAAAGCAAAGTACAGTTGGTTTTATTGATGTGATCGTCACTCTGTTGCTCCTTGGCTAGAATTTCTCTTCATAGATGGGCTTTTTACTAATAATTTTGTTGTGGAATAACAGTGATCAATGAAATCTTCAAAGTCTACTAATATACTTCACGCGGTCACGGATGCGGTTTTCTATCGGTTGGTTTTTGCCGATAGACTGCGTTGCTAAAATAGTTGCGTAGCCTGCTATGCGCCCATTTCAGCGCCTTGCTATCAACAAAAATCAACGCGTTATAAAATCCGCATCCGTGACCGCGCGAAGTATAAGATCGGTTTTGGCCAAGCTCCAGTTTTCTTGCTGATCTGGCTAGTAGCAAGTTGGTATTTGCCAAGTAACGTTGTATAGGTTTTTCGTTCTTCGTTGGGATTTACAAAGGGTAGTAAACCAGCACGTAGAACCAGAAAATTTGCCAGTAACTTCTCTATAGACCATTGCCATCCCCAAAAGGAAAAGGGTGGGTAGGCTATATAGCGAGCGGTGAGTATAAAATTCGCGCATTAAGTCTGTCATATCACCGGGAAGTGTGTATTGGATATAAATTTGGTCGTTGTTTTTCGTTACATTACAAGTACCATTGGGCTTATATAATAGTGATATTTAAGGTGACTCCACCATGTCAAATAGTAATCTTGTTCCACTGAGCTAGCCAGAACAGGCCCTCATCAATTATTACCCAGTGCGGTAAAAGTAAGTATCTATTAGGTTGACAATTATGGTGGAGTCACAAATAGTCGTTATTTCTGTGTGGTTCCCGCTGGACATTTTGTGCCAGCAATATTTTTGCAGACATTTAACACGGTCTGGCCAACTTTTATTGCTCTGCAACAATGTATGGTAGCACCACGTAATTTAATGACAGGCTCAACTTCGGTTTCTGATTCGGATTTTTTATTGAAAATTACAGAACCATCATTCATTAATTCCGGCACATATTCTTCCAGAGGTAGTTCGTTATCAGTAGCATGGACATTGAAAAAGCTTGTTGCTAATATAAAAAAAACTATAACGCTTTTTGACAATAGTTGATTTTTCATAATGCTTCCTTCCTGTTGTGATTATTAGAAAATATTATTTTTTGTATGGTAGTAAGTACAGTTATGGGTACTACAGCGTACCCTCTGCATCATATACTAGATATGGATGATTTTATATATATACTTCGCATGGCCACGTATAGTTAAATCATTTTGAATGTAATCTACAAAATCCCATTGTTAAAAGTCAAAATCAAAAATTAACTGAGTGAAAAAAGTCCTTTCAGGAATGAAATTAGCTCTACTTGGTCGACTTCGCTCGGAAATAATTCTATCAGCGAAGGCATATTGATAATTTTCATCAAGTAGATTTTTAACGCCAAATTCTAATCTACCAAAGCGTTTAGGAAATTTGTATCCCAGCAAAGCGTCAACAGACCAGAATTTTTCATTTCCTGAATTTGTGATTTCATCACTGCGAACTTTTTGATGAACGAAGGTAACACGAAGTTTAGAATACAATCCATTGGGGTCAAAATAATTGATAGAAATGGGGACTTGATGGATGACGACATCATTTATCAAATCAGCATTAGGCAATGTTTTATCAATTTGACGATCATAAATGGACAGTCGGTATTCTAGGCTGGCTGAAATCCGATTGGTGGGGGTCCAGTTAAAGTAGCTACGAAAGGTATATTCATTTTGGCGCTGATATTTTGATAATTCAGACTTTTGATTGATTGTTACAATGCTTGGGGTATTTTCATCAGGAAAAGGGATCTCAATATCAGGAGCAAACACAAAGGGAACATCTAGCTTTCTATAAGTACCCTCTAAGCCCATATAGAGGGATTGATTGAATTTATGATCCAGACCTAATCCGAACTGTTCATATTTTGTTCCGGAATCGCCATCAAAAAACTGTACGAAACCGGCGATTTGAACGGGTTCGATAGTTTGATTTGCAGCAAATGTTTTTTTCACTCCCTGAAAATAGGCGGCACGGAGAGTAGTCGATTTTGTTAAATTCCATAATAATCCAAGTTTGGGATTAAAGCGCTGTACATCGGGTAGAACATGGCTATTGATAGAATCATAGCTGATCCCTAATATAGCGGTAATATCTTGATAATTCCAATAGGAATACAAATATGTATTGGTGTGCTCTGAATCAAAATCAGTATGATTATTAGCGCGGTAGGTTACGTCGATGTCGGATAAAAAGAAGAAACCATCAGCCGGAATAAAGATATTCGAAGTAACTTGTATATTTTGGGGTTGATTATTATTGATATAGCTACCTCCCAGGATGAATTTGGCCCAGTCGAGATCTTTAATATATTGAAGTTCCAAGCTGAATGTATCTGAATTTTCGGTGGTATTTATCGGAATTGTCCCATCAAATTCAATAGAAAAATCGGAAACAAATTTATCTTTGGTATAAATTCCTGAAAACAGAATATGCGATGTTGGGTCAGGAGTATAATGGCCGCCTACACGATACAATTGCCGTTTGAATTGTTCCCGTAAAGAATCTGTAAACAATTTTGCATCAAATTGCTGACTTAAGTCACCATTTTTTAGAGAATTATAACGATATTCAAATTGCAGGTTTAAATCAGAAGTGACTTGATATTGGACGAAAGCATTATAGATATACTGTTTAATATCATTATTCTCCCGAAAGCCATTACCTTGAAAATGGTATTGCCCCAAGCTGTAAGATAATTTATCCCAGATGCCGGAAAAGACAATTTCTTCTCCAAAGCTATCATTATTGCCAACAATTCCTGAGCCTTGAACGTTAAATTGGTTGCGAGAAAACAACGAATTGTATTCATTGAAGGAAGTACTGCCTAAGGTGTTTGAGGCTAATTTATCACTTTCTGCTAAACGTGGCTGTATAGGAGTAATATTGATGGGTTGCAGTAATTGAGATTGCAATAAGGCACTAACTCGCGCAATTTCGTGGCGGGGTAATGCTGCATAATTATCTGCCAATAACCGGTGTGCTGAGTAATTGCTCGGATCAATGGTTACCGATTTCCAACCTTCAACCAGCCCTAATTGTTGAAAACCTAAATCATTGTATATCCTACCAAGACTGGCACTACGAGCCGCTAAATCTTCATCCAGTAACAATTTAGACCGGTAAACTCCGCGATTATCGTTAAGTTCTATTGCCTTCTGCATATCATGCAAGGCTTCTATTGGCCGGTTGTTGGTTTGTTTAAGTATGGCATCATAAAACCACGGTGTTGGATCATTCGGGTCCATGTCTTTGGCTATTGCTAATTCTGTTGCTGCATATTCTTCATTTCTGAGTTCGTAATAGGCTTTGCCCAAGTAGCTTCGCATGATGGCATTATTTGGGTCGAGGCTAACAGCGGTTTCCAAATCACGGGAGCCTTCCTTGATAGCACCTTTTCTAATTTTGGTTAGACCTAAACCTAATCTTGCTAACGGGTTGGCTGAGTTTAGTTCGATGGCATGGGTAAATGCTGTTTCTGCTTCAGCAATATCAATTTGTGCAAGATAGGCAAAACCTAGGATAGTGTTGGTTCGCTCCAGTTGCGGATTTAATAATTGCGCTTTTTGTGCCGATATTAGGGCACCCTTTCTATTGCCAGTGGAAAGCTGTAGTTCTGCCAGTCTGGCCCAGGCTAGAGCATTTTCGGGTGATAATTGAGTTGCTTGTTTGGTAGTCAGCAATGCTTTGTCAATTGCAAATTGTGCTTGGTAAACATAAGACAAGGCAATTTTTGCGACCGCTGATTCAGGGTTTAATTGGGTTGCTTTTAGAGCTAGTTCAGCGGCCTCTTTGATTCTGTTTTTACTGACGGCTACAATGGCTTTTATGGCCAGCCCAGTGCTGAGAGCTGTTTCCAGACGTTGCTCTGCCTGGTTAATTTCAAGTAAAGCTTCTTCTACACTCCCCACAGTCAATAATAGGGATGCTTTTAGGGCAATGTAGTGTTCATCTTGCTGCTGTTTGGGAATATTATTCAGTACTTGTAAGGCTTCAAAAATATTGCCTCGGTGATAGAGTTTTAATGCTTTTTTAATCCCAGGTACAGTTAATATTGATGCCAGTCTTTGGTAGTCCACTATGGGTGGGTAATATAGAGTCCATTGGACGGCATCTTCGGGACGAATAGTCAACGGATGTACCTGAGTGATTTGGTTTTTTGCAGTAATCCCCACTTGGCCTTTGCTAATTTGTACGCGGCCAGATTCATTCTCGGCGGCAACCTTGCCATTAAATACTGTAATTTCTGTTTGTTGTTCGGTTACGGCGACCATAAATTCGGTGCCTTCATGCACAGCATTGACAAAAGGTGTATCGATTTTGAGTTGATGTGGGCTTCGGCTTCTAATAAAAGCTGCACCTTGAAATATTTCCAGAAGCCATGAAAATGAGCCTTTATCTAAAATAGGAAAGGCCATGGCACTGCTTTGTTCCATTGTTATCAGCGATTCGTTACCAAGTTCAAGCGTAACCAAACTATTTTTTTTAGTACGGATTCTGTCCCCTTGGCAAAAATATTCATTTTTTTCAACTTGCCGCCAGGTCGATTGATTAAGACGTTGTTTTTCTACCCGGCCTTTTGCTGAAACCATTTTGGCAATCCATATTTCACATTCTGGTGCTGCCAGCAGAATACTAGGCACTGTGAGCAGGACGATGTAAATGTAAAACTTGGCATTTTGCAGCATAATTTATTGTTTTTTTGCTGAGATAATTGTTGGTAAAGCATAATCTTCCTTATTTTTAGCTTTAGCGGCGTTGGTTAGGATAGATTGTTGTCCCTCGGAGATAAAGAGTTTCCTCTGATTGCATTTTATGTCCGTTAGGGTTGATAAAGCAACACTTGGCGAGGAAATATTACCTATTGTATAGCTGCCCATTGGGAGGGTTAATATGACAGCTCATTGATTTTTTCGGTTTTTATCACTGCCTGGAATGAATTATTAGCTAATTCTGCCAGTTGGAAAGGTTGATTGGCGATTAGATAATTGATGTAAAAGAGGGTTGGCCCATCGTCTGGATACTTTTTTGTGATTTTAAAAAAGGCTTCCAGTGCCTCAGGCCATTGATGATTTTGAAATAATTTTAGTGCTCCTGAAAACTCTATAACCAAAGGTGGCCAAAAGTGGGCATTATTTTGATTCAGGCTCATTAATTCGTGGATATTTATTGGCTTGGTTTTTCCTTTAAGGATAAAGTTACCCACTTCTCTGGTCATTATTCCAGATAAGCCTTGAATGACTTCAGTTGATGCTAAAGCCCGTGTTCCGAGTAGTTTGTTTAAACCTTCAATTCGCGTTGCCGTATTGATAATATCTCCAACAGCGCGATATTCGTAATGTTCTTTTGCACCCACGTTTCCAAGACGCATGACACCATAATGTAAGCCGATTCGAGTAGGGAGGTTATATTCTTGATTTTTATTAAAAGTTTCAACTCCGTCAATTATGGCAATTGCAGTTAAACAGGCTGCTTGTTGTGGATTCTCCTGGGTACTGGATAATGGCCATAAAGCCATCATAGCATCACCAATAACGTCGGAAATCATTCCACCATTGTGTTTAACTAGTGGAAACATGACTGCATAATATTTATTCATTAAATCTGCTAATGTCATGGGATCCAGGGATTCTGACAAGGTAGTGTATTGACCTGCATCGGTTGCCAGGCAGACACCTTGTTTCAATTCGCCATAGGCATTCATGGCTTCATCACCAGGCTGGCTAGAAATTTTATTCACGACATCTTTTGGTAAATAAAAACTGAATGCCTTTTCCATGTCTTGATGTGAACGATTTTTGTAGCTATAGTGAAAAAAAGTGGCTACCAGCATTATCAGTGGTGCTTGAATAATCATTGGGGTGATGATTGGCAGCCATAAGTTCAATTTTGTAAATAATTGATAACAAATAATAAAATTGGCTAAACTGGCGAGAACAATAATAATAATCACCTTTTTGTAGGGAAAAATCCGACAGATAGCTGCCAGTAGAACCCCCCAAAGTAGTACCAGGAAAAATTGCTGTTTGAGTGGTAAGGGTTTGATCCAGGAATTATCAATCAGATTAGCGACTGCTGTTGCTGCAATTTCTATAGGGCTGACAGTATCTGCGTCTGAATTTGAAAAGACTGTATAAAAGCCGGGGTTTTTTTCTGGGTGAATATTTTCTGAGTAACCAATCAAGATAATTTTATTATGAAAAATCTCTGGATGAAGTATGTCACTAACTAACGCTTGATAAAAGGGGATGGTACGAATTGTTCCGGCTTTGCCGTAGTGATTAAAATACAGGCTTTTTCCACTATCGAAAAAATTTAACCAGGACTGTAGAAGTTGTTTTTTAGGCTGAGAATAATCGGATTGCTCTAATAAATTATTGAAGCGATGGAGTGATGGCGGATCGGCTTCAAACTGGTGATATATTTTTTGGGTAGTATCCAAAATAAAATCTGGCTTTGTTCTTTGTTCTAAATGTTCAGGATCTGGATTAGCTTTTATTGAGATTTCGAATAATTCCTTAATAGCTGTTTTGAAGATAAAACTGTGGAAAATACAAGTGGGGAAGGTTTCACCAGCACTAGTTTTATAAACCCAAAATTGTTTTACTGAGGAAGAGGTTTTTGGTAATGGGAAAGGGCAAACTAGTAATGCTGCATCCTCCAGGAGCGGGGCAGGAGCCATAACTTTTTCAATGAGAAGCTTTTTATTGCCAAACAGAGTTTTGTTTTTAAGCGAAACCGAGCGCCGTTCCAAATAATTACTGAGAATCACATTTTTTTCTTCAGCCATTGTTTCAGCTAAAAACTGGTCATTATAGCTATCACGCTGTTCAGCAAAGTTAATGTTAAAGGCAATAATGGCTGGTTTTTGTTGATTGATTTTTTTGATTAGCTGGGCATAATATGAACGCGGCCACTTTTCTGGGTCTCTGGGTAGATGTAGTATTTCAGCTGAAGATTTGTCAATACTGATGATCGCGACATCTTTGGGTGAAGGCAGTGGGCCACGCATTTGATAAAACCAGTTTAGTCCTATTTCTTCCAGGCTCACCCCCACAGGTGTCAAGCATAAAAGCGCACCTAGCAAGCCGGTCAATAGCGCCAGTAGACAAGCTTTACCTGTGTTGATGCACTCGATCATCTAGGTTAAAAACATCCGCCATAATCTAAAAACAACTCCTGACAATTAAAAAAGATCCTTGGGTATTGAATTCGGATTATTGTTTTTAAAAAATATTCAAGCAAAATGGCGAATGTCATTAATCGGGCTGATGCACTCCAGAAGCGTAAGCGGGTATTGCCTGAACTGCGCCAAATAGCAATGCACCATCCCAAAATAGGAGTGAATAGCATTAAATGCCAGGTATCCCAGCTTGATACAGTAAAAGCACCGGATATAGCCAGATAATCTACCAGTGATAAACAGCAGTTCAATAAAATGAAAAATGGCCAAAACACCAACCATAGCGATAAATTACCAGACCATGCAGAAAATAAATACTGGTAAAAGGTAGTGTTAACTGAGTGATTCTGTTCGATAGGATCTGGATCTGGTGAACTGATGTAGAGTATCAAAAGTAGAGCTAAACCTATACTTAGTAGTTCGCCAGGCTTTAGCAGCTTGCTATGGTTAAAAATGATGGGTAAGGTAAAATAAAACACAGAGAGGATATCTAAATTGGGTGTCTCAGAATCAGTTGTCTGTCCCGTTGAACTAACTCCAGATGTTTCATAAAACTCATACCCAACAATATTTCATCATCCTGCATATGAGGGTTGATGCTGGCCCTTATGTTGTAGAGTTTGATGGCTCCTATGCTGACCGAATTTAAACGAGTATCGTAAACGGTTATGGTACCGTTGGCTGTTCTGGATTGGCTTGGAAAGCCTTTACGCAAATGTAATCGCTGGGCAATATGTTCTGGAATACTGATAAGGGTTGCACCGGTATCCAACAGAAAAATAACGGCTTCGTCATTGATGTTGCCATTGGCAAGATAATGTCCCTGGCGGTTTTGAGCCAAAGTAACTTCAGGGATTTGATCGCTATTGTATTGAATGGCAATATCCTGATTGGGGTTGTTTTGGTGATCAAGGTATTTTTTAAAAGCCAGTGTTAATAGGCCCAGAAATATGATCCAAGCCAGATAAGACATCCATCGGCCAATCGCATGGGTGTTTTGGTGGTCATTCGTGCTCATTGTTTTTTAGGGTAGTGAGTATCGAGTTTTTAATTTTGTCTAACTGGGCTTGGTCAGTTATTGGTTTCGAATCAGCATCAGAAATATTGAATATATCTTCAACTCGGCTACCGATTGTTGTGATTCGAGCACTATTGATATAGACATCGTGTTCCAGGAATACTTTGCTAATCTCCGACAGTAATCCCGGCTGGTCAGTCGTTATGATTTCCATAATGGTGGATTGATCATGACTATCTTCATGAAAGAAAACTTGGGTGGGAATTGGGAAATGTTTTGCCTGTCGGGATTGTCTATGGAGGTTTGTATGACCACTTGGCGCATTGTTGAGAATACTATTCCGAATTGACGAGCAAATATGTAGCTCTCTCTTTAAATCTGTTATTGGTTTACCTGATTGTTCCAATACCTGAAAGCTATTCAGGGCATATTGATCGTCAGTTGTTACAATTCTGGCATCGAGAATGGTTAGCCCCAGTTGATCAAGAGTAGCGGTGCAAATGGAAAAAATACCTTTTTTAGCTTCAGCAAAAACAAAAACTTCCGCACTTCCACGTTGGGTTTGGGGTCGTAATAATACCAGCGGCAAATCTTCCGAATTGCTGGAGGCTATGGCCGTAGTGTGGCAGGCAATTTCTTCAGGGTAATACCTAAGAAAATAATCATCTTTAAAGTGCTCCCATACTTGATCTATAGTCTTATCACAAATACCTTGTTTGCGCAGTTCATTGCGGGCATCTTGTCTTGTTTCATTGCTTCTTGCTTGTTGACTTGCAGGTTCTTGCAAGCCTCTGCGTAGTGCTTTGTGTGCAGCAGTGTAGAGTTCTTTTAGT
>JAUXDP010000037.1 GCA_030618325.1 Methylococcaceae bacterium
TGTACGGAGAAAAAGACCAGGTTATCCCCAAAAAACCCACCTATCAATTTTTGCGGAATTTTCGTACCACAACACAAGACCACAAAACCATTGCTTTTTACCCCGATGGTTATCATATGTTACTTAGAGACCTACAGGCAGAAACTGTTTGGAAAGATATTATCACATGGATAAGTTCTGAGAAAACATCACTGCCATCGGGCGCGATTGCCAGAGCCAAGGAAATTTTATACCATTCAGTAACCATCAATTAAACCTAGAAAATCAGTCGATGTAAAACTTTAGTCCAGGCTCAACTACAACATCCTTTGATACCACCGCTTAATTGCGCTTCTTGTATGGGAGGGCAAGGTATATTTCCAAAAGAGCAAAAGACACAACAATCACCTGCCTTGGGTTTTAGCAACATACCGCAACCTTTACAATCATAAAAAAATTGGCAGGCATCAGTTGGCATGGTTTCAAGTTCTTTATGTCCACAGTGAGGACAAGTAATCGTTGATAATAATTGGGGTTCTTTAGGTGAAGTCATTTTCTTCTTCAGTAATGAAAATACGTCGAGTTAAATATCTTTGCTATTTTTTAAGGCCATTTTCTGCCGATAGTATTTGGGTGAATAACCATATCGCTGCTTGAAGGCTCGGCTAAAATGAGATAAATCGTTAAATCCCCACCGAAAAGCGATATCAGAAACCCGATGCCTACTAAGGGTCGGATCAAGTAAATCATTTCGACATTTCTCAAGCCTGCGCTGCCAGATATAGCGCGTTAAAGGAGATTACTGATAAGGCGTAATTTTTGGCATCCATCGTGAAACCTCTGTTTTGTATTTATCCCATTCATCACTAAAATGTTCTGCAAGCCAGTTTTCCTCATTTAGTACCACTCGCAAATGAAATACTACCGCGAAAAAAACCAGATAAAGAGCAACAAGTGGCGATGCACTAATTAATGCTATACCACCCACAATAGTCAAAACGCCAATATACATTGGATTCCGTGTGTATCTATAGAGTCCGACAATGACAAGCTTTTTTGGAGGTGCCCAAGGTGCAAGTGTTCCTTTCCCAGCCACATAAAAATCTCGCACACACCACAACAATACTATCAGACCGATTGCAATGGTAAATACCCCAATCCTATGATAGCCAATACCTTGCCAAGGATCAGCAATACTTACCGCAACCGGTATTACCCCACTAAAGATAACAGGAATAGTTAGAACTGCGAGCAACGCTTTAACAAACAGGCTTTTATTGTTTTCTTCCTTGGTCATGAAATCTAATTCGGTAGAGGGTAATTAAGCCCCATGAATACCGCCTTCAGTCAAAATTGCCGGATCCAGTAGTCGCTCCAGCTCCTCCCTATTCAGGTCGGTCATGTCCACAGCCACATCAATTACTGGTCGACCTTGCTTGTAGGCTGCCTTGGCGATCTCTGCAGCTTTTGCATAACCAATTATTGGATTTAGCGCAGTTACTAGAATAGGGTTTCTACCTAGTGCGACATTGAGATTGTCCTGACGCACATTGAAACTGGCAATAGCCTTCTCGGCCAACACTTTACTGACATTACTGAGTAATTCTATGCTTTGCAAAAGGTTGAAGGCAATTACCGGCAACATGACATTTAACTGGAACGAACCGGACTGGCCAGCCACTGTGATAGTGGTATCGTTGCCGATCACCTGCGCACAGACCATCGCCATTGCTTCTGGAATGACTGGGTTTACCTTGCCGGGCATAATACTGCTACCTGGCTGGAGAGCCGTCAATTCGATTTCACCCAACCCGGCAAAAGGTCCACTATTCATCCAGCGCAGATCGTTGGCAATCTTCATTAAACTGACTGCAATAACCTTTAATTGTCCCGACAATTCAACAGCCGCGTCCTGGGCACTCAGGCTCTCAAAAAAGGAATCATTCGGTTTAAACGGCAAACCTGTTTGATTTTCCAATTGCTTAGCGAATCGACCCGCAAATTCCGGATGTGCGTTAATTCCGGTACCCACTGCCGTACCTCCCTGGGCAAGACAAAGAATCCTAGGCAAGGTTGACTCTATCCGTTGAATTCCATTTCGAATCTGCAAAGTCCAGGCACCGAGTTCTTGACTCATCCGGATCGGCATTGCATCCATCAGATGAGTTCGCCCGGTTTTGGTAACACCATCCAACTCCGTAGCTTTATTTTCAAGCGTCTCTTGCAGTAGCTGCAATGACGGTAACAATTTAGACTGAATTTCCAGTGCTGCACTGACATGAATCGCCGTAGGAATTACATCATTACTACTCTGCCCCATATTGACATGATCATTCGGATTAACGGCCTGACCGGAACTTAAAGATGCCAGCCTGGCAATGACCTCGTTAACATTCATATTGGTGCTGGTACCGGAACCAGTCTGAAATACATCGACAGGAAATTGTTCGGTATGCTTATCCTGTATGATTTCCTCTGCAGCCATATTAATAGCATTTGTGGTTTCTTTATCCAACAACCCTAGTTCTTGATTCACCAGCGCTGCAGTTTTCTTAATTAGGGCAACTGCCTTGATGAAAGTAACGGGCAAGGTTAACCCGCTGATCGGAAAATTTACAACCGCCCTTTGAGTCTGAGCTCCGTACAAAGCTTTTACTGGGACTTTTAGTTCGCCCATACTGTCAGTTTCAATTCGATACTCTTCACTCATATTCAATTTCCCATGCTTCAATAAACTTTTGATAAAATTCGGTATCGAGGCTGATAGCGCCACGAACACCAACAATGGCACTAGCAAAATCCTGAGCACGCTGCAACATCAAGGAAATCGGCCAATGCTTTAATAGCCCCAATAAAATAATACTGCTAAAAGCGTCCCCTGCACCTACTGTATCAACTACGTTAATTCCAGATTCAGGCTTAACATGATATTGACTTCCATCTTTGCGAATCAATTGTGCTCCTTCTGAGCCACAGGTACGCAATATCATTTCAAGAGCTTTTTTTGTCAGTAATGTATCAACTGAGAGTTTCTCGGGATCAAGGCCAATGGTTGATAAAAAGTTGAATTCTTGATCATTAACTTTGAGCCAGTGAGCATCATCTAGAAAATCATGAATCAGGTCTGAATGCCACCAAGGAGAACGTAAATTAATATCTACAAAACATTTTGCTGAACTAGTTTGCTTTAATTTTTTCAGGGCAAGCAGCGATGTTTGATTTCGTAACGCTAAACTGCCGTGATAAATAATGCACTTATCTGCTATTTTGGGTAGGAGATCAGCATCAATATAATCATAAGCACTATCGGCTACAATATCGTACTCAGGTTCGCCATCATTGAAAGTTATACTAACCCGACCACTTGGGTGTTTCTTATCAAGCTGCAAACCTTCCGTAGACATTCCCCATTTCTGCATGGCAGATTTAATTTGGTCGCCTGCCGAATCCTCGCCTATTCTGGAAATTAACAGTGGTTTCCCATTAAAAGCTTGTAAATGCCAAGCGACATTGAAAGGTGCTCCCCCTAATATCTGCCGACCATCAGGAAAATAATCGAATAAGACTTCACCGAAAATGACAATCCGCCGAGGAAAAAGAGGTTTCATCGACTTGTGAGTTTTGAAGCTTTCTCTTCGTAGAGTTAATACTAACGACTAAAATCATCATTCATATACTGGACTAAGTTCTTGGCCCTTTCCAGTAAGGCTTGTAGTCGTTCTCGTATCTCGTTTGTCCAACCGGCTGGCTTTTTGATTGGTAGATACATTCGCCATTTGGTCAGGCTTTTTTCAAATAACCCTGATGGATTTTCCAAAAGGCCTTCGATTCTCCTTTTTTCATTTAGTGAATCAAGTACTTTGTTTGCCTGGATTTTGCTTATTAATAAATAGAAAGGGATCGATATTAAAATAATAACAACTAAAGCAATTGAACCTAAGATTGGATCCAACAATGCACTTATTATTCCCAAATGAACTTCCAAATAAACCATCACTGATGCCGCTAATCCAGCTATCAATGCCATGGTAAAGTGTGACCGTTCTTTCCACAGGCTTATTGCTTGTTTAACCTCAGGCACAAATACTTCTTGGGGGGCACGAATACTTTTTTCTAGAGAATCTAAAATTCGATAGGCACGATGGATGTTAATATTTCCCATACGCTCTTCAATCACTTCAAGATCAGGATATTTTTCAGGTTCTGTAGCAGGGGGTTTGTGCCCGGCAATCTGGCTAAGAACACTCCCTCCAGATGAGCTGGCCACCACAGCCCTAGCTTGATCAAGAACAAAAAACTGCGAAGGATTCATGCCAAGATCAACCAATTTCTTTTTCAGTTGCTCGGCTTCCTGCCCGGCAAAAGGCGAAACTTCAGTGTCATTTTTCTGGTTAACTATGTAGATAAAATTATCAGAATTCTGCTGTTTGGTCATTTCACCAAGCATAGGTTCCAGATTCATTTGACCTGGCCGACCGGTTTCTAGAAAAACCAAAACCAAATCAGATATTTCAATAATATGCCGAAATAAAAAATGACACACTTTATCTGAAGACTGCAAGAGTTCAGGTACATCAATTAATATTTTGTTTTGTAATTGTGCGCTTGAGCAGGTCTTCAACTGCAAATAACTGTTAATCTGAGCACCCTTACCTTTCGCTACTTCTTCGACTTTCTTACTGGTTTGGAAAAAAGGAAAACGCGGGTCACCATCCAGTGCGGTACCAGGCAATATCATGCCACTTTGACTGGCACTGTGTTGGAAAACGGTTATTTTTTCTGATGCAGAATTAGAATCAGTATGAAGCACATTGGCTTTGAGATAACGGTTGATAAATTCCGCTTTTCCTGATTCCGCAGTGCCCATCACGCTTATTACCGGCCACCAGGACACTTTACTGGCCGTAGTATCTTCATTATCGAGCAAGCCAAGCTCAAATTCGACCTGATCCAATTCTTGAAAAACCTTTACCGCTTCAATCAATGCTGGATTTTGTCCAGCAAGAAAATTTTCCAGGTTGCTTAAATAAGTACTAGCTGCTTTTTCTGCCATGAATTGGACCTTTTATTTATTACCAGTTGGTTCAATGATATGAAATTTTCGCATAAAGTGCAAAATATCACGGCACAAGGATATGTTGTTTTAAAAAAATATTACAAGACATTGATTTTACTTGTAATATTTATTCATAGGACATCGTGAATTACCATCCGATAGTCTCCACAATTTCCAGATTGAAACCGGACAAGCCAAAATATTTCTTTTGGCCTCCTAGCACTTTTAATTTTTGCACGCCTAAATCAGCCAAAATCTGGGAACCTGTTCCGGTAGTTCGCCAATCCATGGTTTTTTCAGTTTTTTGCGTTAATGATACGCCGTTATCTTCCATTTGATATTGGTGAATAAGCTCCACCCAGTCCTTGCTATCTTCCTGCTGTCGAATCACCACCAGTACTCCAGCACCTTGCTCGGCAATTTTTTTCATAGCTTCTCGTATTGAAATACTGGACTCGTTACGAGTTGAAGCAAAAAGGTCAGCCAATAAATTTTTAGCATGCACTCTAACTAACACAGGCTCATCACCTGATATCTTGCCCATCACCAATGCAAGATGTAAATTATTGTTATTCCGATCCTGATAGGCATAAAGGCGAAAATCACCAAATTCTGTCGGAAAATTACACTCACTAATCCTTTCCAGCGTATTCTCATTTTGGATACGGTAGTGAATTAGATCTGCAATCGTTCCGATCTTCAGATTGTGTTGTTTGGCAAAGGTTTCTAGATCCGATTTTCTGGCCATGCTGCCATCTTCATTGAGAATTTCGACTATTACAGCTGCAGATTCTGTTCCGGCCAGTTTTGCTAGGTCGCAGCCAGCTTCAGTATGTCCTGCGCGCGTGAGTACTCCGCCTGATTGCGCCATCAAAGGAAAAATATGTCCCGGTTGCACCAAATCTTCTGCCTTGGCATTTTCGGCAACAGCAGCCTGTACGGTTCTTGCGCGATCTGCAGCAGAAATTCCTGTGGTAACACCCGTTGCCGCTTCAATTGATACGGTAAAATTTGTGGAATGTGCAGTTTTATTCTCATTTACCATTAAGGGCAAGCGCAACTGTTGGCACCGCTCTTTAGTCAAAGTAAGACAAATCAATCCCCGCCCGAAACGGGCCATAAAATTAATGTCTTCTGCCCGGGTATGAGAGGCCGCAATAATCAGATCACCCTCATTTTCTCGGTCTTCATCATCCATAATAATAACCATTTTCCCCTGGCGTAAATCCTCGATTATTTCGTCAATACTATTCATATTTTAAATAAAACCACTGTTTTGTAGAAGTTCATGGGTAACCTTACCACCTGATTTAGCTGCCGTTTCGCCTTGCATCAATCGCTCCATATAACGAGCCAATAAATCCACTTCCAAATTGACCAGTGTACCAACTTCGGTATTCCCCAAGGTAGTCTCAGTTAATGTATGTGGAACGATATTGACACTAAAAACGGCTCCATCAACTTCATTCACAGTTAAACTGATTCCATTGATACATATAGAGCCTTTTTCAGCAATATACTTAGCTAATTCGTCCGGCGCTTTAAAGCGAAATCGATAGGATCTGGCATCGGGTGTTTTTTCGATCACCGTACCCAAGCCATCAACGTGACCACTAACAATATGCCCACCTAGGCGAGTAGTTGGGGTTAATGCTAACTCTAGATTAACTGGCATTCCAACAACGACTCTTTCAAGACTGGTCCGTGACAACGTTTCATTGGAAATGTCCGCTACAAAAAACTGAGTTCCGAGTTCTACAGCCGTTAAACATACACCGTTAACGGCAATACTGTCACCTAGCACCACATCGTCCATGGGTAATTTTCCGACATCTATCGTCAATCTACAATCGCCCGATTTCGCTTCGATTGCTTTGATTTTTCCTATTGCTAGGATTATTCCTGTAAACATTACGACCTATTATTTTATAACTGCCATTAAGAAAAAACTCCTTCTCCAGCGGGAGAAGATTGGGATGAGGGGAATCAATACTCGATTAATTTCTCCTCACCCAACCCTCTCCATCAGGAGAGGGCTTAATATTTTGCAACAAACTGGATTTTGATGTCTGAACCGATTTGTCGCATATTGCTTATTTGTAAATTTATCTTATCTGCCATTTTATTCATTCCTGGCAAATTAAACAGCCCACGCCCTTTAGATCCTAAAATACATGGTGCCATATAGATTAACCATTCATCCACTAGGTTCTGTCGCAGCAAAGCACCGTTTAAGGTGGCCCCAGCTTCTATGAAAACCTGATTAATTTGCTGTTGTCCTAAAAAAATCATCACTTCATTAAGATCCACCCGATCATGATGCGATGGTAAATAATGAACTTCAAATCCAGCTTGTGTTAATTTTTGCTGCTTTTGTCCATCTTTTGTACAAGTTAACACTAAAGTTCGACCCGGCAATGTAGCCATTTGGGCATTAATCGGCATCTGCAATTTTGAATCCAAAACAACTCGCACCGGCTGAACCACATCGGTAATCTTAAACCTGGCATTCAAAGACGGATCGTCAGCTAAAACCGTATTAATTCCAGTTAAGATGGCTGAACTTTCCGCCCTAAGCCTGTGTACATCTTCTCTGGATTCAGCAGACGTTATCCATTTGCTCTCCCCGGAGGCCATTGCAGTACGGCCATCCAAACTCATCGCTAATTTGCTAGTTACCCAAGGGCAACCACTTTCCATTCTTTTGATAAAGCCAATATTTAACACTCTGGCTTCTTGTTCAAGCAAGCCGCAATCTACAGCTATGCCTGCTTCTCGAAGTCTCTGCAAACCTTTACCCGCAACCAATGGATTTGGGTCCTGCATAGCCACTACAACGCGCTTAATATTTGCTTTAATCAATGCATCACAGCAAGGAGGAGTTTTGCCATGATGGCTGCATGGTTCCAACGTTACATAAGCTGTTGCTCCCGAAACATCTCCAGCATTATCTAAAGCATTAATTTCAGCATGTGCTTGCCCAGCCCTTTCATGCCACCCTTCACCTAGAACCTTGTCTTTCTTAACTAATATACAGCCAACACGGGGATTTGGGTCAGTGGTATAACGTCCTTTGCCAGCTATCTTTATGGCTTGTGCCATGAAAATCGCATCCTGATTTCCCAACATGCTATTTCTTTTGCAACTTTTCAATCATTTCAGTGAAATCATTAACATCCTGAAAACTTCTGTAAACAGAAGCAAATCGAACAAAAGCCACATGATCCAAGGTTTTCAGTTCTTTCATTACCATCTCACCCAAGTCATTCGCAGCAACTTCCCGTTCACCGGAAGAGGTCAATAACTTTTTTATTCGAGAAACAGAAACCTCTATCCGCTCACTATCAACAGGCCTTTTCTCCAATGCCCGCAACATTCCGGAACGTAATTTTTGTTCCTGAAATTGTTCTCGGGTACCATCCCGTTTTACAATACGTGGAAAAGCTAACTCTGCAACTTCAAAGGTTGTGAAGCGTTCTTTGCAGGAAATACATTCCCTACGCCGTTTCACCTGATCGCCTTCATTAGCCAATCGGGAATCAATCACCTTGGTTTCGTGAGCAGTACAAAAAGGACAACGCATGATTTTTTTAACAACTATCGACAAACTGACTGATAATTATACTCTGCGGGGATATGAAAGAGGAAGAAGGAACTTCCTACAAGATGATTTAATTCAATTTTGGTAAATTTCTCTTAAATCCAGTAAAAACCAATAGAAGCCCAATTCATGAGCCATATATTTGATACTCAAGCCCCAAAAAAGCCCGCTAATTTTAGTGTAAATAGTGATCTATTGGTAGAAGCTAAGAAACTCAAAACCAACCTATCTGCCACCCTAGAAACCTCACTAATTCAGATAGATAGCGCCAAACAACGTGAGTTATGGAAGCAACAGAATAAAGCGGCCATTGAAGCATACAACCAACTAGTAGATGAAAATGGTGTATTTAGTGACGAGTTAAGGAGCTTTTAGTTGTCCAGCTTGTTGTTTATGAAAATATCAACGGGCAAAGAAACAAGTGATCTTTCACATTACCAATCTGAAATTATAGCTGCATTGAATTTTATCGTTTCGGGCATCTAATAACTGGTCCTAATACAGAACCATAGTGCAAGCAATAGAAATCAACGCTCCCGAAACGCATTTTTAAAACCTCGACTAACTGGTTTCAACAAATAATCGAGAATAGTCTTGGTACCGGTAATAATGTTGACCTTAACGGTCATACCTGGAATAACTTTCATCCTCTCAGGGTTATCACCCACATAGTTTTTTTCCAGTTCAATTTGCACCAGATAATAAGGGTTCATTTTTTCATCCAGATAGGTTGATGGCGAAATTTGCTTAACTTTCCCGGCTACAAAGCCATATTTACTTGTATCGTAGCTATCAATCTTAACTTCTGCATATTGCCCTACGCTGATATGTCCAATGTCTTCGGGAACAACCCGAGCTTCAATGATGACATCACCATCAACCGGTACAATTTGTAAGATAACATTACCGGGTTGCACAACAGCATTTGTCCCTGTAATTGAGATTCCCTGAATAATTCCAGCAATGGGGGCAAATAGATCCAATCTGTTAACCCGGTCAGCTGCTCTGACCATTGATTTTTCAACCTCGGCAAGCTTACCTGCAACTTCTGCTACCTCAAATTCATTTTCTTTTTTATGCTTATCAAAAATTTCCTGACGCCTGTTTTTGGCTTCCTCTAAAGCCATAGAGGCACCAGCAATTCCATCTTCCACAGATTTCAATTGGCTCTCTGTACTGGCCAGACGGCTTTTGTTGACCAGTAAATCAGTCTGGGAAACCACATGTTTAGCAGCTAATTTCTCGCGCATATCCACTTGCTTTTGTAGCAACCCAATTTCTTTTTTTAACGCTTTGACTTGGTTTTTTTGTCTATTAAGTTCACTTTTTCTTTGACTGGTCTGTGCTTTCAGTACTTCTAATTCACTGGCAACACTGGCAATTTGTGCATAGTAACTAGCCATTTCCTTGGCAGCTAGATTAGGGTAATGTTCTCCAGTGTCTGCAAAATCTGGTTTTCTACTTTCCTCTACGGCACGAATTCTTTCCAGCTTGAGAGATAAACTTGCCTTTCTTACCTGCAACTGCTCATAATCTGCCTGGGAAACAGGCAAGGCAAACCGAATCAAGCTGTCACCAGGCTTAACCTGATCGCCATTACGGACTACAATTTCGCTAACAATTCCACCTTCAAGATGTTGAATATCGTTAATTTGTCCTGTAGGAACAACTTCCCCTTTGGCAATAGTTACTTCATTAACCGTTGTTACAGCAGACCAAATAATAATAGCGACAAATAAGAACAAGCTAAAATATATTGCTGCTTTAATGACACTTGAAACACCTTGTTCTTCCAGCTGAATAGCTTGCGCTAAAAACCTGGCTCTAGCCCGAGGTAAGGTTCCTATTGACTTGTTTGCCGATTGCCCGGTTGTTTTTGTATCACTCATTATTGTGCTTCCATTAAAATCGAGATAGCTTCATCTGCGGAACCGGCAAACTGTACCGATCCTTGCTGCATCAAAATTACCTTATCGGCTAGTCGAATGTGGCTTGGGCGATGACTAACCATGACCATGGTACATTGTCCCTTTAGCGCCTTAAGCTGATTCATAAAACGGGTATCACTTTCATAATCCAAAGACGCCCCAGGCTCATCAAAAAGCACTATATTAGTAGGACTGACAAATGCGCGGGCAATAGATAGTGAGCGCAAAAAACCTGGTGGATATTTCTCTGAAGAATTATCAGTCAAACGGGTATTAAAACCTTCGGGTAACGATAATATTTCTTCCAAAACACCAGCCTTGCTAGCTGCATTCTTTAAATCTGCATCCGTAGCCAAGCCATTGGCTAAACGCATATTTTGGGCAATAGTGCCGTGAAACATAGTTGTATATTGCGGAACATAGGCAATTGAGCGGCGTAATTCCATTATATTTAATTGCCGCATATCAATATTATCGATATAGATGGCACCACCCTGGGGCTTATACATACCCGCTATGGATTTTAATAATGTTGATTTTCCTGAGCCGGTGTAGCCCACTATGGCTACCAGCTCTCCAGGATTAACTTCCATTGAGACACCCAGCAATGCAGGATCTTGATCCGCACCGTAGCGAAAACTAACTCTGTCCAGGCGAATATGTCCTTTCAACTCCTGAATAACCAGTCCATTATTAAAATCGGAGCGTTCAACTGGAATTTTCATCAGCTGATTGATTTGCTTCATGGACTTGAATGTCTGCTGAAATTTGGATATGGATAAAAAGGCACCCTGCAAAGGTGAAAGAATGCGCCAAACCAAAGCCATGGTCGCAATCAATGCACCTATTGAAAGGGTACCGTCTATTACTGCCAAAGCCCCTAAAGACAAAACCACCACAGCGGTAAAAGTCATCATCGCTTGCGCTACACTATTCATCACAGAATTGATAACGAAAGTATCATAATTGGATAAAATAGCTTCACCAGAAACTTCTCTAAAACGCTCCCACCATACTGTTTCGCCACCAATAGACTTGATTTCTTTACGGCCTGAAAGTGTTTGTAATAGCATGCGTTGCTTATTGGTCCTGGCTTTACCTGAGCGATTGATTTTTCGGTTAATATTGGGTATCAGCAAAGCTCCGACAACGATATACCCTAAAACCATTAGCAAAGGCACTAAAGCAATAGGACCTGCCAAAATAGCAATGACAACTAAAAAAAGTAATACAAAGGGAAGCTCCAAAACAATAGATGCATTGGCACCAGTGAAAAAGTCCCGAACAGAATCAAACTGTTTTAATTGTGCAAGTTGTGCTGAAACTGTAGAGCGTTCAATATTGATGGGAGGTAAATAGAGAAGTTTTTTGAAGGTCTCCACACCGATTAAATAATCCATGCGCCCAGCTACTGCCCCGAGAATTTTCGCGCGTAAAAACCGGAGTACTAAATCGGTAACAATCAAAATAGCCACTCCCGAGAGTAGCAAAGGCAGACTATCCACTGATTTCGCTCCAATCACCTTATCGTAAATGACCATGATAAAAAGCGGCACTAATAATGCGACCATGTTTATGATAAAAGTCATACCAAATAAATGGATGATCAATTTTCTAAATCGTGTGGTTAAATCTCCAAACCAGTTAGCAGTTACATCACCAGAGTTAGGCAACCCATGTGAGGCATTTTTGTCGGTAAATAAATAGGCTGTGCCCTGTATACTCAAATCATTTTCAGAACGGGAAATAAGTTTCTCTTGCTGAGCATCAAAATAACTGATTTGGCCATTTTTTCTCTCAAGAAGCACAGAAGCATCGCCCGATTTTGCAACAAAAATACTAGGATATAATTCTGACTGTAACTGATTTAGCTGGACAGATACTGGAAAACTGTCATAACCAATATTTACTAGAATGTTGCGCAAATCGACCAGATCAATATCTTCAGCAAAATGCGGTAATGCTTCGATCAGCTCACGCGCCACATTTTTCCATCCCAGTGCCTTAAGCAACGGAAACAGACAAGCGGCATAAGGGCAATCTGAAGAAAACTCATCCATCTGATTATTACGCAATGCTTCCGCAAATTTTTCGGACACATCACGATATTGTTTTCCCTTTGATGGTTTCTGTTTCTGAGGGTTTTTGGTTTCGGTCATATTGTTCAAGTTTTTCCCTTAGGAAAGCGTCAACTTGCCATTTTCCAGAATAAACTGTCTATCGCATAAACGTAAAAATGAAGGACGATGCGATACGATAACAATGGTTCTTTTTTGTTGCTGCATCAGCTTTATTACCTCAACCAGGCGTTTATCATTCTTAACATCAAAATTGGCATTGGCATCATCAAAAAGAATAATCTGTGGATGCCCAATCATGGAACGCACCATAATTATGGATTGTTTAACACCCTCGGGTAGATTATCCATTGCAGCACCACCGATAAAGGTATCTAGCCCATTGGGTAATCGTGATACGATTTTATCTAGACCCAGCATCCTGGATAATTCAATAGCATCCTCGGTGGCTTCATCTTCACGATACAACGTCATATTTTCCAGTATCGTCCCCTCCACTAACACACCATGTTGGGGGACAATAGCAATTTGGGAACGTAAGAATTCAGCGTTGTAATTTTCAAGTGGAAAACCATCTAATTTGATACTGCCACTATTGGCTTCAAGAAAGCCTGACAACAAACTAAGCAGGGTGCTTTTACCGACACCATTATTTCCTGAAATACCAATAGACTCACCTTGCTTAATGGTAAGAGACAAGTTATCAATCACATTCGTATCTTGCTCAGGATATTTAAAACTAACTTGCTGCAATTCAATAGTACCCTTGAGTTTATCTTCTGCCTTTAAATCACCTGACACTTCTTTTTTTAATGAGAAAAGCTCATTAACCTTGGCGAGCGCCAACCTGACCGACTGAAACTGAATCCAGATATTCATAGCCTTTAAACCAGGTTGTAGTACCCGGCTTGTTAACATAGTTCCAGCAGCCAAGCCCCCGATCGTTAACTCTCCATTGACTACATAGATACTACCGATACCCACAAAGGAAATAACGGCCAATTGAGAAAAAGTAGCGCCTATACCCTGGACTACACTATTCAATCGACTCAATTCATAAATGCTTTCAGCAGACTGTAACTGTAATTTTTCATAGCGCCTTAACATAAAGGGTTCCATGGCCATAGATTTGACCGTATGAATCCCTTGCAGAATCTCAATAATAAAATTCTGACGCCGATCTTCCATAGTTGAACGAAGTACCAGTGCCTGATGAAGCTTTCTACCTGTAGTGATTGAAACAAAAAGAAAAATGAAGAGTAAAACCAGTGGAATTAATATCAAAGGCCCTGCAATCAACCCTACAAGAACCAAAAAAAGCAGTGCAAATGGAAAATCCATCAGTAACAGAATAGACTGGCCAGAATAGAATTCCTGGATTTTCTCTAACGCATAAATTTTATCGATATAGTAACCCGCTGGTTTGGTTTCAAAATCCTGTGTTCGGGTATGCAATATCTTATCCATCGCATCCAGGCTTACTTGATGGTCAAATTTCGCGCTTTCCCAACTCAGAATCATGGATCGCCAAATTTTCAGGAAACAATCAGCCAAAATAACAACCAACATACCTATAATTAATACCAAATAGGTGTCAATAGCCTGATTAGGGATAATTCTATCGTAGACCTGTAAAATCACGACAGGTAGAGCCAATGCCAAAATATTGATTAATAGTGAGGAAATTATAATTTCCGGACGGCGCCACGTTTTAGGCAATGTAAAAGCTGACACTCGTTACACTCCCTGTCCGTTCTTACCTGCAGGTTCCAGATGTTGTGCAATTTTGCACAGATTATTACCACTCATTCTTCTTTTATTTGTTGAAACAGATAGCTAACTCAAAGATGTTTATAAAGTTCTTCCTATAAACATAGTTGAAGATCTTACAAATTTCATTATTTTGTGACTCGCATCATGGACTGTGAAATTTATATTTAGCATATTTTTACTAAGTAACTGATATTTAATGTTATTTATTTTTATTCTTATAACATGCTGAAATAGCAACAATTTTTGTGAAAGGGCTCAGGGTTTTCCTGCTGCTCAAATGCTAATCTAAATAGACGGGAAAACCATCACTTGGATATACAGATAATGGTTTGACTCATTAAATATAGTACATTTTATAAATTGAAAAATATAAAGGCACCAGTTATGGCAAATGACAGTGAAAATAATCGAAAATCTGCATCGGAAAGAAATTTTGTTTTTTCCAAATCAGAACAATCAAAAGAAAAAGAAGCTCTGAGCGAAAGTGCAACAGAAGTCACTGGCACCCAGGAAGAACTGTTTCTACAAAGTATTTTTCAACCTCTGGATGAAAACTCCACAACGGACGGTGGCGCTATAGGCGGTTCTGAAAGTGAGACTGGAACAAACATTGATCCCCAGACATCCGCTCTTAATTTAGATGCAGATAATTCATCTCATGAAGATACTATAAATCAAAGCCTGCCTGGATTGAGCGACGAATCTTCGAATCAGGAAACGATTGAACCCACCCGATTTGCTGCGAAAGCAGCTGAAGATAACCCTGCTAAACGATCCAATCATTTTTCCAACGCTGAAAATTCCGAGCAACAAAACAACAATTCCCCAGAAAAAATTAATTCTATAGCGAACGACCAAGACCAATTTTATTCCACTCTGCAATCACCCGTTGCGGCATCATCTTCAGATACGGAATACCAATCTGCGGCTGATGAAAACGACAGTATCTCTGAAGCAGTAATTCCGACGCGAGTTGATAATAGCAACGATGCTCCTGTCGCTGGTAACGTTGATTTCGTAACTAATGAAGATACTGCGATTACTTTTACAACCGAACAACTACTTGCCAACAGTTCGGATATCGATGGCGATGCACTGAGCATTTCCGGTGTCTCGGTCGATGCTCAAAACGGCTCGATAATCGATAACAACAATGGCTCCTGGACCTTTAGTCCTGCCGAAAACTACACCGGTGACGATGTGCCGGTACAGTTTTTAGTCTCAGATGGAGTAAGCAATAATTCAGCCATTGCATTGATCGATGTTATAGCAATTAATGACCCATCTAGTTTTAATACAGACACAAATACCCTCACTGAATTAGGAAATAACAATACTACGGCAATTAATGAAGTAACAGGAAATGTCTTAGCAAATGATACTGATGTAGACACAGGGAGTAGCTTTACTGTTCTTGGCGTTAATAATGGTGTTTCTGTAAACGAATCAGGTATCGATGGAGCATTAGTACTCGATAGTAAAGGAGATAATCCTGAATTATTAGGGGGGGCGACTTCTGTCAATATCACTATCGATGTCTCTTCAACAGACACAGGTAGTGCTTCAGCCCTGTTATCTTATGCAACAGACAGCCAAAATAATGAGTTTTTGGTCTTTAATGGTGCAAATGGAAATCTACGTTTGTATGTTGCT
>JAUXDP010000147.1 GCA_030618325.1 Methylococcaceae bacterium
CTCTCCCAAAATTGATATCTAGAGTACTAAAAAATATGGGCCATCCCAAATGCAAGCGTGTGTAATCGCATATCGCACGTTCGTTGAGTCGCATAACGCAAGGTACTCCTCCACGGAAAGCACATCTTTCGCAGTTTCCGTTACGTACCTTAAAGTAACCATGTTGCCCACCACAATTACACCCGCTTCTGGAGTACTCGTCGATGCCACTACCACCGAAAACGTGGCAAGTCTCATGGACAAAGAGTATATCCATATTGACCCCGTCTTCCCCCAAATTTTCGCTGGAAGGATCCATTACGATGCGCGGTCTACCGTCAAAAGCGTAGTTACTGAGTGGGTATTTGGTGAAGTACGCAGTGTATGCCCATTGGGTCCCGAGAGACTTCCGAATGTTCTCAACGTAATCTTTTACGCCAGCGTTCCCTGGCCGGTAACCTAGCTGTTGCATTGCCGGATCACGCCATAACTTCTCCTTCTCCCCTTTACCGGTCAAAAACGATAATCGAACGTATTCAGCCCCCTTGAAGTAGTAAATTTTGCCATTGGATTCACGCCACAAGGCAGCATCAATACCTTCGTTGAAGGTAGCGGGCAGTCCGCGCCAGTTGCCTTCTATAGGCTGAGGATAGTCAGGGTCCATTGTAGGCCAGGTAGAGTCAGGTGTTATGTCTGTCAGACGAACATATTGACTTCCCTTGAAGAAGTAGATTTTGCCGTTGCTTCTTCGCATCAGGGCGGCATCGATACCTTCGTTGAACTCAGTGGGCAATCCACGCCAGTTACCGGCTATAGGCCGTGGATAGTTAGGGTCCATTGTTATACCTGTCAGACGAACATATTGATTTCCTTTGAAAAAGTAGATCTTGTCGTTGGATTCACGCCAGAAGGCCGCATCGATGCCTTCGTTGAACTCGGCGGGCAGCCCGCGCCAGTTGCCGGCTATAGGCCGAGGATAGTTAGGGTCAACACCATCTATGGGCTGTACATCAAGCGCAATTACCTCGGTGCTGAACGACCAGGAGAGATTGACATCCGGTTCTTGCGAGGCAAGCCAGCTAAGGCCTTCCTGAACTTCTGCAACAATCTTGATCCGCTCTTCTTCACTGAACTTGAGACCCTCATTTGGCCCCTCAACCATAATTAGTCCAACAGCGACGGTCCCGACAAGTTGATCGCTTGTCGAGGCCCTTTTAACAGTAATACTCGAGGCCCCATCTTCTACAACATCATCCACGGGATAGACGTCAGGGATGGGCACGCCCTCGGTACCCCACGGTCGGCCATATAATGGACGGTTTGCTTTGGTCTCGGCATAACGCGCAGAATGTCTTAACTTAAACGACTTTACTCCCAGCTCACCAATAGCATCGAGATCTAAAGTAATTGAATCGGGGATTTCATCATGTGTTGTAGCTAACACGCCCTCCTTGAGTTTCTTTTTTATCGTTTCCTCAGTGCCCTCTGGTATTTTTACAATCATCACTCGCGGCCCATATCGATGAATTATCCCCCCCTGCACAGGAAGGACTCCAGACGCAACAGCCTCAAGAGAATGCGTGACATACGAATGAAGGATAATCAAGCCTTCGCCTGTCTCTTCTTTTTCGATTCCCATGTTCCTCAACCTCACTAGTTCTAACAATCGGTCTACGGTTTATAACTATCGTGACCGATAGTAAAAAGCAAAGTTCCCTGTCATGGATTAATTTTGCTACTTGATCAACCCCCATCTTCAAGTATTGATGAATGAGACGTGTTAGTTGTTGGCGAGAATATGACGTCACTTGCAACAAAAAACGTATCACAATACCTTTTTGTCGTTTCTTTAACACTCTGTAATGAAACTGTCTTAATGTAGATTGAATAAAGTCATATCGTGCTGTTCTGTCGCCAGGCACGCTGAATATTACTGCTTGGGCTCCGTCTATAAATGTTTGTAATTCTTGGGTGTTTTTTAATACTTTAAGATTCATGATGGTTTTCATTGTTTCATCATGAACAGATTTCC
Source organism: Methylococcaceae bacterium (assembly GCA_030618325.1). GTDB lineage: Bacteria > Pseudomonadota > Gammaproteobacteria > Methylococcales > Methylomonadaceae > JALSJK01. The sequence goes on from JAUXDP010000147.1 coordinate 2,012, forward strand.
TGATTTTGTCAGGTTAGACTCATTTTATATTGGAATACGAGGGTAGTTTCAGACTCATTTCGTACTGGAGAAGGCTAAATCTCCCCATTGACGGGAAAGTGCGATAAAATTCCTAGCCAATTATGTGTTCGTTTGTTAACTGGGAGAAAATCATGAATATGCATCGTTTATTTACACCAATTCATCCTATAAAACTGAGTATAATACTGCTTGTTAACTTTATCATGCTGACTAACATTACGGGTTGTGCCAGTGTCGGTCAGGAGTTTGCGGCTTCAAGAGTCCTGGAACTCAAGATTGGCGAAACCACTCAACAGGAAGTCAGGGAAATGTTTGGAGCTCCTTGGCGAATCGGGATTGAAGATGGTATGCCGACCTGGACATATGGGGAATATCATTACTTTCTGTTTGGTACGGATGACACAAAAGACCTGGTGGTTCGCTTTGATAAACAGAAAATTGTTCGTTCCTACACTTTTAACACTACGCCTAAAACAAGCGACCAGTAATTTTTCTTAATGTCGTAAACAAAAATTCAATGTTTTAAAGCTGGAAATCAGAGGCTCCGGATGCTTGAGTGAAACATAATCTCATTTGCTTCTACCTCTAAATGAATATTAGAGGCGGCAACTATCCATATACAAGGGAATGTAACAGGCTACTGATTAGAAATGTGATGCATATTTTCTGTTCACCTCTGTTTCGTCTGCTATGAAACAGAGGTGTACTGAACAGTAACTAAAATGTAAAAGTCACTCGAAATTTCTGTAAATCTTGTTCTGCATATTAATATTATTTCTTGGTCAAGATTCACCACAAATTTGTGGCGCATTATAATCCAAATTTAATAGCCGAAAATAGTTTTGGCCTAAAGCGATATTTCTAAATGCTTCATCACTCAAATATTGATTAATTCGGCTGTTAACCTCAAGCTCTTCCTCATACACGTCATAAGTTTTTGTCCGTGCAGCAACAAAATCTGTTCCAGGTAAGATTCGATCTGAATAATCATTGAAGAACGCAACATACTTCTCTCTAGAGTTGGGCGTATTAAAATAATTATCGTTTATTACCCTCCAGGAGATATCTAGCATCAGGTTTTTATTGCTATCCAGGTAAGATTTCATAATTTGGATATGTTTTTCAGGATCAAAAGCTGATAATTCTTTGGAAAGCCCCATATGAACCCAGACAATTTTATTATCAGGATATAACTTTAAGACCTCTTCCATTAAGTACAAATACTTAGTTGGATCGCTGTCACTACCAAGATCAGAGTGAATGGCAATGGGTATATCCCGTTGTTTAAGCAAAGCCATAAATTCTGACCATTTGCTAATGCTTTCGAGAGGTGTTGCTTTGTGATGATTGTTAAATAGAGCCTGCTTGACCAAATTGACTTCTCCTACCCAGGTGAACAAATCTGGATATTCTTTATCAAAGAGTTCAATTTGCTCAACAACCTCTTCTGGGTTAGCCAAATCGGGGAATGTCATTGCTAACGTCATATGCACGCCCTCTGGTTTTTCACGCAGATAATTAGCCGCATTAACAAAGTCATTCTTGATGCTGGGCAATGCAGGGGTTCCAGGACAATCAAGATAATAGGTGCATGAAGAATCAATAGGCAAAGATTGCCCTATACCATATACATTAACAAAACGAACGCCTGATTTATCTAGGTATTCTTCAACCTCAGCGAATGGAATAGCAGGCCCGCCAAACGGACGGAAGTGTAAATGGGTATCGACAACGGAGGTATAAGGTTCCGCTTCTCGGTCGAAACATTGTGTCGCATTCTGTTGATATGCCGATATCTCTCGATAGGTAGTGCAGCCTGTTATAAAAGCGCTCACGATGAATACAACAGATACAATTAGGTGCTTGCTCATACGATCTCTCCCTCTTTATTTATAGTTTTAGTTTTTTGAAATGAAAGATAACTGACATTTACTCTGGCTTGGCCGATTAATTTCTTCTGACACCAAATGTGAGTTGCCAATATCATCCGAAAAAATACATCGCTGAGTTTCTTCTTTTATTTTTAATTAGGATTGAAAGCTAAAATTGAGTTTTTTTATAAAAAATAGACAATATAACTACTTTTTAGCAAACATTTATTCAAGAAAAACCGAAACTCAGGCATTAGATGTTACTTCGCAGTTCAATCGATGTCAACAAACTCCCATTCAAGAAACTCCGGTTTGTGAAGCTGAGTAAATACACTTTTGATAAAAGCTCATTTGCTTGTCGTACTGAATTTTATGGTGCAGAATGTCCATCCCACTTAATTATCATGAGTCCATAAATTATGGCATTCAAGACACGCATTCTTAATATTCTGTTCTGGTCAGTAATATCAGCGGCTTTTATTGGTCCAGGCACAATAACAACGGCAGCCAAAGCAGGTGCGACATTCGGGTTTGATTTGCTCTGGGCTTTAGTATTCTCAACCATTGCTTGCCTTGTTTTACAGGAAGCAAGCGCACGCATCACTATCCTGTCCAACCACAATCTGGGGCAAGCGATAGCTTACCAATTTAGGGATAAATCAATTCGATTGCTTGTTTTAGCTGTAATTGTTGGAGCCATCATCCTGGGCTCTGCCGCCTACCAAACGGGTAATATTTTAGGTGCCGTTGCGGGTATTTCATTGGTTTCATCAATTTCACCGCAACTTTTGATTTTAGTACTAGCCTTTATTGCGGCTTTGGTTTTGAGTTTACCTACACTACAAAATTTGGCTCGCTTTACTGGCGTTATCGTCATATTCATGGGTATAGCATTTTTCACTACCGCCATTATGCTTAAACCGGATTTATCAAGCATACTGAAAGGCAGTTTTATTCCCATAATGCCGGCAGGTATGGAATCTGGTTTACTTGTGCTAGGTCTGGTAGGAACAACAGTGGTTCCTTATAATCTATTTCTAGGCTCTGGGATTTCTGATAAAAGTCAATCTATACAAGAAATGCGTTTTGGTCTTTCGGTTGCAGTCATTCTGGGGGGTATTATTTCCATGGCTGTGTTAGTGGTAGGCAGTGTTGTTCAGGGAGAATTTAGTTTTCAAACACTGGCAGAAGTTCTAGATAGCAGAATTGGTTCTTGGGCAACTTATCTTTTAGCACTCGGTTTATTTGCTGCGGGGTTTTCATCCTTGATCACTGCACCTTTGGCTTCGGCACTAACCGCTCAGGGTCTTTTCGGTGATGAAAATCAACCAGAACGATGGGCTGTTAATTCACGAAATTTTCGCTTGGTCTGGGGCTTCGTTTTAATCTCTGGTGTCAGCTTTGGTCTCGCGGGATTCAAACCTATTCCTGTCATCATTGCCGCCCAGGCACTTAATGGTTTGTTATTACCCTTTATTAGTGTTTTTTTACTGATGGTTACCAATGATCCAAAAATTCTAGGGAAAAATATCAATGGCATGCCATCAAATTGCTTACTAGGAATTGTTGTCTGGATAAGCTTTATTTTAGGTTTAATCAATATTTTCAAAGCTGCTGGCAGTGCATTTCAGTTTGATATGTTTGAATCAGGCAAAGGGATTTTGCTGATTTCAGGCTTTAGCGGACTTATTATGTTATGGGTAGGAAAATTGATCTATCGGATTAGACAGTCCTAAATATATAAAAAACAACATGCAGACACAATCACCAAATCAACAAAAATGGCAATTTTGGATTGATCGCGGAGGTACTTTTACAGATATCGTAGCCCAATCACCAGAAGGGAAAATTGTTACCCATAAATTACTATCAGAAAATCCAGAGCACTATAAAGATGCGGCTTTGCAAGGCATTCGTTTGTTCTTGGGTCTCAATAACCAAGATCCAATTCCATCAGAACAGATCAATGTGATAAAAATGGGCACAACCGTTGCCACCAATGCTTTACTGGAGCGGCATGGTGAGAGAACGGTATTACTGATTACCCGTGGCTTTGGAGGTGCTTTACAAATTGGTTATCAGGCCAGGCCGAAAATTTTTGCCAGGGAAATCATCTTGCCGGAGCTACTCTATGAACAAGTCATTGAAGTAAATGAACGTGTTGGAGCTGATGGAACCGTGCTGGAACCACTTAATATTGAAGAGGCTCGTTCTCAACTTCAATCATCCTACGCAACCGGCATCCGATCCTGTGCAATTGTATTGATGCATGGTTATCGATTTCATGAGCACGAACAACAAGTTGCTGAACTGGCTCAGGAGATCGGCTTTACCCAAGTTAGTGTTTCCCATCAGGTCAGCCCAATGATGCGCCTGGTTGGTCGTGGGGATACCTGTGTAGTGGATGCCTATTTATCACCGATACTGAAACGTTATATTCAGCAAGTTGCTAAGGAATTAGGAAGCAGTCAAATCCTGTTCATGAAATCCAACGGCGGATTAACCGATGCGCGTTTCTTTGCAGGAAAAGACGCCATATTATCCGGCCCAGCAGGGGGCGTTGTCGCCTGTGCGCGTACCGGACAATTAGCAGGATTTAGTAAAGTTATCGGCTTCGATATGGGGGGCACTTCAACCGATGTGTGCCATTTTGATGGGGAATTTGAACGTAGTTTTGAAACAGTAGTAGCCGGAGTACGCATGCGAGTACCTATGATGCGAATTCATACCGTCGCAGCCGGAGGTGGTTCGATTCTACGATTTGACGGTGGGCGCTATCAGGTAGGTCCAGAATCGGCTGGAGCAAATCCCGGGCCGGCCTGTTATCGCCGAGGTGGTCCACTGACGGTCACTGATTGTAACGTGATGCTGGGGAAAATTCAGGCTCACTATTTCCCCAAAGTTTTTGGTCATAACGGAAATGAGCCCTTGGATGCCGAAGTAGTCGAACAGCACTTTGCGCAGATGGCCGATGATATTAATCGGATCACAAGCGATACCCGAAGTCTACAAGAAGTGGCCGAGGGTTTCTTGCGTATTGCTGTGGATCGAATGGCCAATGCAGTAAAAAAGATTTCGGTACAAAGAGGTTACGACATCACCCAATATACCTTAAATTGTTTTGGTGGTGCAGGCGGTCAACATGCTTGTCTGGTAGCTGATGCTTTGGGTATCACACGAGTGTTGTTACACCCATTGGCTGGCGTGTTATCAGCCTATGGCATGGGATTAGCTGATATTTCAGCGATGCGGGAACAATCGGTGGAATCACTATTGGATGAAAGCGACAAAAATAGTGTAGATCAATTGGATAAAATTCTTGCATCACTTGAAAATGAAGGTCTGACGGAATTGACAGAACAAGGATTAGAGTTGGGCGATAGTCATTCGATCAAAAAAGTGCATGTCAAATATCAAGGCACAGATACCGCATTGATCGTTGATTTTGGCTCAATAAAGGCCATTAAAAACCAATTTGAAAGCGAGCATCAAAAACAATTTGGTTTTATTGCGCCGGAAAAAGAACTGATCATTGAAGCAGTCTCTGTGGAAGTTATTGTTAGTAATGACGATGCCTTAAATGAACCTGACTTACCATTTACAGACCAATCAATACCTACCGAAATGGAAAGTACCGAGGTCTTTATGGCCGGCAGTCTTCGAACCACGCCGATTTATGACCGCGATGCCTTAAAGCCAGGCAATAAATTGAATGGTCCGGCCATTATCATAGAACCCATTTCGACCATAGTTGTTGAACCGGGGTGGCAAGCTATAGTAACCCGTAAAAATCATCTCATCCTAGAGCGAGTCGAAAAAATAATATTTCAACGTGCAGCTGGAACAATTGCAGACCCAGTGATGTTAGAAATTTTCAATAACCTGTTTATAAGTCGGATCGTAGC
>JAUXDP010000178.1 GCA_030618325.1 Methylococcaceae bacterium
AAGCGAGATTAAGATTAAAAATAAAGACTACTCTTTACTCGAGAATTTTTACTCCTTTTTCATGAGTCGACGTGTTCGTACGTACGGGCACCCCTATTAATTCATAACTGGCATCTACACACTTAAAATATTCGATAACTTCGTCGCCTATACGGATGTAGGTGAGGGGCGTGAGTTGGGAGCGGAAGCTTTGAAAATCTTGTTAATAGCTTGCTATTAACTGCGATCTTCGGCTTGTTCTCAAATATTTTAAACGCATATCTGCTCAGCCAGAATTATTAGAGGTGCCCTGAAAAGACTCTTTTATTTTATTGTTCAAGCAGGGGATATAAATGCTTCCAGACCTTTTTAGCTATTAACGGCTGCGCTAATGTGCTGGGGTGTAGGCCATCATTCTGCATTAGCTGTTTATGTAAGGCGATATCCTCTAAAAGAAAGGGCACTAAAGAAATTTTCATTTCTTCTGCGAGTTGGGGATAAATATTGTAAAACATGTCAATATAGCGCTTGCCATAGTTGGGTGGAATACGCATACCTAACAACAAGACCGTAGCCCCTCTTTGCTGAACACGTCTACTTATTTCAGCCAGATTGTGTTTCATTTTTTTTGGTGATAACCCACGCAAACCATCATTAGCACCTAATTCTAAAAGTACAATAGTCGGTTTGTGTAGATCCAGCGCCTTATCAATTCGCGCTAAACCACCTGCGGTGGTATCGCCACTGATACTTTCATTAAAAATAGTGTACGGCTTATTTTCTTGCTGTAATTTTTTTTGTAACAAACTGACCCAACCCTGGTCTACATCTATTCCGTAACTGGCGCTGATGCTGTCTCCTAAAACGACAATAGATTTAGCCATTAGAGTAGTTGATAATACTGATAACAAAATCACAAGGAATATTTTATTCATAATGCAAACCCAAGCTAATCAATTAAATGCCATTATACAGACGGAAAACTTGAGCAAAACAGTTCCGACTTCAGAAGGTCCTTTACATATCTTGTCATCGGTTGAGTTAATAATCAATCCTGGTGAAAGTATTGCTATTATCGGTGCTTCAGGATCGGGGAAATCAACCTTGCTAAGTTTGCTTGCTGGTCTTGATACTCCCAGTACCGGCTCAATCATGATAAAAGGGCATTCACTAACAGAAATGAATGAAGATGGCAGGGCTGATATTCGCAATCAATATATAGGTTTTGTTTTCCAGTCATTTCAATTGTTGCCAGGATTAACTGCTTTGGAAAATGTCATGCTGCCTCTGGAATTAGCAGGCGATAAATTGGCAAAAAAATCAGCCCGTGCCTTACTAGATAGAGTTGGACTCATCAAGCGTTTAACCCATTACCCAAACCAACTCTCCGGTGGCGAACAACAACGGGTAGCGCTAGCAAGAGCTTTTGTAACCGAACCTACCATATTATTTGCCGATGAGCCTACCGGCAATCTAGATAGTAACACGGGTGAACATATTATTGATTTACTGTTTCAATTGAATCAAGAACAACAAACGACCTTAGTGCTGGTCACTCATGACCCAGCATTGGCTTCTCGATGCGGGAGGACGATTAAACTAGAAGCGGGGGAAATTGTATGAGCAGATTTAACTTGGCCATGCGATTATTAGCTCGTGATGGTCGGTCAGGGGAGTTGACTATTTTAGTCTTGGCATTAATCATTGCAGTCACCAGCTCCACGGCTATTAGCCTGTTTGGAGACCGCTTGCAACGCACTATGACTAATCAAGCTGCTGAATTTATGGCGGCAGATTTAGTGATTACCAGCCCGCATAAATTACCGCCAATCTGGCATGAGAAAGCCCGGGGTCTGCAATTATCTGAGGCTAAAACAGCTGAATTTTCCAGTGTCCTGATTGAAAACGATGAATTACTTCTGGCGGGTATCAAAGCCGTTAGCACGACTTATCCTTTGCGTGGTTATATAAAAATAACCGATTCTGATTATCAGCATGAACAAACGATTCATCATGGGCCGACAACGGGTGAAGCCTGGGTAGAAAAACGGGTTTTATCTGCACTGAAGTTAAATGTTGGTGATCCCTTGATCGTCGGTGAAAAGCAACTGAAGATTAGCCAGATCATTACTTATGAACCCGATAAACGAGCTGATTTATACAGCCTCTCACCCAGAGTCATGATTAACCAGGAAGACTTGTTGGCAACCCAGGTTTTACAGCCTGGCAGTCATGTGCACCATTTTTTTCAATTTTCGGGTGATCTTAATGCCTTGACCCAATTTAAACGCTGGGCCAAACCTCTTTTAAATCCCTCTCAACGAATTATGGATGTCCATGAAGATCGTCCCCAATTAGGTACCGCACTAGATCGTGCAGAGCGTTATCTGGGGCTTTCCAGTATTGTCGTCATTCTTATTTCCGGCGTAGCCATTGCGATGGCAACCCGTCGTTATACGGAAAGGCATTTCAACACCAGTGCTATGTTGCGCTGTCTGGGCTGTAAACAGAGAGAAATTCTGTGGTTATATCTCTATCAATTTCTGGTTCTCGGTACCCTGGCCAGCCTGATTGGTTGTCTATTGGGCTGGGTAGCACAGGAATATCTATTCCATTTATTAAGAAATTTATTGCCCCAGCACGTAGCGAACCCCAGCCTGATAGCGGTCATGTTTGGTTTTATTACCGGAATCGTGGTTTTATTTGGCTTTGCATTGCCGCCAATACTAAGACTTAAACGCGTTTCTCCGTTGCGAGTGTTGCGCCGGGAATTAGCGCCATTACCTACTAGCGCTTGGTTGGTTTACGGTCTGGCTATGTCGGTTATAGCGGTTTTAATTTGGCGTTATACTCAAGATTTAAAAATGACGGCCACTATAATTGGCGTTGGTTTTTTATTGGTCGTGGTTTTAGGTGGATTGATTTATGCTTTTTTTCAACTAAGTCGAAAGTTGTTGCCTCACTTAAACCTTAGTTGGCGTTTCGCTTTACAAGGATTACTCAGAAACAGCCGAGCCAGTGTTAGTCAGATATTGGCTTTCAGTATTACTCTGGTGGCCATGATTTTAAGCTTTACAGTTAGAACAGATTTGCTCGACAATTGGCAACAACAGCTGCCGGAACATGCACCGAATCATTTCGCGCTGAATATTTTCCCCGGACAACTCGAGGAATTTCAGCAAAATCTCGAGCAAAACCAAATTACCGGCAGTCAATTTTATCCTGTTGTCCGTGGGCGCTTAGTTAAAATCAACGATGTAGGGGTGCAGCAAATTGTCAGTAAGGAATCTCAAGGCGAACGCGCCACACACCGAGATTTAAGTCTAACCTGGACTAATCAAATACCGGAAGATACTAAACTTGTAGCAGGAAAATGGTGGCAACCCAAGGAAATCGGGTTGGTATCTATAGAACAAAAACTAGCCGAAAGTCTTAAAGTACAGCTCGGCGATGTGCTGACTTTTACGATTGGCAGTCAACAAATGCAAGCTACCATAACCAGTATTAGGAAAGTTCAATGGGATACCATGAAGCCAAATTTTTATATGATTTTTTCTCCTGGCACTCTCGATGGCTATGCACACACGTTTATTACCAGTTTTTTTCTGCCGGATACGCAAAAGACTCTCTTGAATACCCTGGTAAAATCCTTTCCGAGTATTACCGTACTGGAAGTGGATTTAATTCTGAAGCAATTTAAAACCATTCTTAGCCAATTAACACAGGCCATCAATTATTTACTTTATTTTGCCTTGCTGGCCGGTTTTACTGTTTTATTCGCTGCGGTTTTTTCCACTCTGGATGCACGTATTTATGATGGGGCTATCATGCGAACGCTGGGAGCCAATCGTAAATTTCTAAGCACCACACATATTCTGGAATTTACCCTGTTAGGTTTTATTTCTGGGCTCATTGCAGTCATCATTTCCGAAGTTATCATTTTTGCTCTTTATACCTACGTTCTGAAAATGGACTTTCAAATGAATATTGAATTATGGATGGTTATTCCACTTACGGGTGCTTTTTTTGTTGGTATTTCTGGATTTTGGGGGGTGCGAAAAGTAGTTCGCCAATCACCAAATACTGTATTACGGAATATCTAACGCGACTTCATAGAAGAAAACGTAATGAATGTTACTTCTTGTTCATTATCCATTCATATAGAACTAGTTACTATTTTATGTAAATTTATCGGAGAATTTTATGAATACCCTATTTACTAAATCGCTTGTGATTTCAACCCTGTTCATTTCCGCCTGTTCAACGCAAACAGGTTGGACTCCAACAGTAGATCCATACGGTAATCCTAATTCATACCGTCTAGAGCAAGATGTTTACGAATGTAGGCAACTGGCATTACGAGCATCAGGCAATACTGCAATGGAAACAGCCAAAGGCACTGCTATTGGTGCTTTCATAGGTGCAGCAGCCGGTGCTGCAATTGGGGCGGCAGTTGGAGATCCGGGTGTCGGTGCGGCAATAGGCGCAGCAGCAGGAGGTTTTGGCGGTGGCACAAAACAAGGTTTCGGTACAGAAACAAATTACGAACGAGCCTATACCAATTGCTTAAGACATCGGGGACATTATGTTATTAATTAGACTGGAAAACTGAATGAAAAACAGAGTTAATACCCATATTCCAGGTTATTAATCTCTTTCAAATAGCCATTTTGGAAAATCAGTTCTTTGATGAATTTTTGTGGGCCAAAATTATAAGTCCAGATATCGACGATTTTGTAATGACATATTGGATAGTTGTGTAATCTTCTTGAGCTTCTGTAAGAATATTCATCCCTAACGTAATAGTCTGTATCTCTACAATATGAAGGATACCTGCGTTCCTGAGTTTCTGCGAAGTCCGGTTCACCACAACGGGCAAGTACTTTAGGTTTTCTGTCCCCAATACTAATAAGTTTACTGCCGCATCTTAACGCAAGGGCTTGCCCGGAAATTCCGAGCAGGAATATTGAGAACAGCAACACTTTGAATCTTTTTTTCATCATGGATAAGAAAACTGAATATCATTGCTAGAGAGTGTAACTTTCGTTAGATTAACACGGCCTGAATGAAAGCAGCATTTATTATATTTACTCATGCCATCTGAAATTAGCTTTTCTTGTCAGCAAATTTTGATAATCGGTTGAGGGCATCGCGCCTGTCACTCAAGTCAATTTTTGCACGATCCAAGGCATTATGCAGAACATTTATCGTATTCTCGTAAGTTTCCCTGTCTACCGGGAAAGGGGTGCCATCCTTGCCGCCATGGGCGAAAGAAAATCGTGCAGGATCACGAACACTGGTTTTAGTACCGTAAATTAATTCTGCAGTTAATGCCAATGCGCGAAGTGTTTTTGGCCCGACACCGCGTATTTCCAATAATTTTTCAAAATCAGCCGGTGCCTCTTCATAAGTTTTCAACAGAATTTTATGCAGATATTTTGGATTAATGTCTTCACTACGCACCCAGTGGCGCCGCGGCATAACCAATTCAGGGCGGCGTAACAATATATTTTCGACTTCCTTATCAGGTTGGGCTGCTAATTGGGTGACCCGGGATCTTGAGATCTTGCTTTCTTTGGCGACAAAATTGAGAGCTTTTCCCCGATGGTCGCAGCAAATTGCCGTATGAGGTTCATTAACAAAATCAGTATGTTCATTGCCTAGCCAATGATACCGCCGCGCCATCCCGGAGCTGTCATTCATACCTTGTTGAACGACACACCAGCGTCCAGATTGGGTAAAAAAGAAGGCATGATGATAAATCTGATAACCGTCCTGAATAGCAGAACTATCCACTTTGGCGGACAGACGACTTGCTTTGACCAATAGTGCGGCATCATATCCGGTTTGTTCGCAGGTTTGTGTTATTTCCTCTGGCGTTTTTCGGGCAACAGCGCCTTTACCTCCGGCGGCATAAAAACCCAACTCGTGTGATAATTCTTTAATGCCTTCTTTTACTGCACCACATGTGGTTGTGGTGATGCCGCTAGAATGCCAGTCAAACCCCAAAACACAACCAAATGCCTGAAACCAGAATGGATCTGCTAAACGTTTTAAGGCGCCTTCTGCACCATATTCTGCGACCAGATGACAAATTATTTCTTTCGCTAGCCGCGTCATTCTCTGGAAAAGCCATCGTGGGGCTCTGCCATGATGCAAAGGGAGTTGGCTATATCCTGTTCTCATGTGTATGATCGTTAATTGAACCTAGTTGCTCACAGATTCTAACACAAGCCCTTGATTACAAATGCAACAAGCTAAATTCACAATTGGCCAGATGATTCACCATGTTTTGTTTAACTACCGTGGTGTAATAATTGATGTGGATTTCAAATTTCTTGGCAGCGATCAATGGTATCAACAGGTAGCCTTAAGCCGTCCACCCAAGAATCAGCCTTGGTATCATGTTCTGGTTGATAACGCCACACATCAAACTTACGCGGCAGAACAGAATCTAGAGTTAAGTGAGGATTTAACCCCGATTCATCATCCTTTGATAGATCACTTTTTTGTCAAGCTGGAGAATGGCTTGTATGTAACCAGAGGAAGAAAAAATTAGCATATAATTTTCTTTCCTGTTTGGGAGGTCATCACTGCCATTAAATTAAGCTTGTGATATAGGATGTGCTGAGGAACGAAGCGCATCTTTCACGATTGATGCGCTTTGTTCCTCAGCACATCCTATACTATCGCCTAAACTTAATAGTGGTAAGTATA
>JAUXDP010000224.1 GCA_030618325.1 Methylococcaceae bacterium
CAGAGACTGTAACCACTGGGTCAGAAATATATTTTGAAAGACGCTCGCTTATTTTCTCCCTAATTTGCTCAAGACTTAGCCCTTGAGCCTTAAAATCCCCCACCAACGGAAACGATATCCCTCCATCTGGTCTTACTAAAACTTCTTGTAACAAGCCCTCTTCTTTCCAGACATTTACTTCCAAAAAATCACCGGGTTGAACTAGATAAGCTTCCGGCTCGTTGATATTTGCTATTTCGTCCGCATAAGTATTAAACGAAAAAGAAAATAAAAATAATACTGCTACTGCCTTAATCTTAATAAACTGTGTTAATCCACTCATCTCCACTCCTTATAATCTATATTGTTTTATTATTTAAAACTTGAAAAGTTACAGTGCAACTGGTAATTTTAGTACAAAATGAACTAATTTACCTGTTCTTTAGATTTTATCTTTAACTTAAGCAAGTGAACCCGGCGATTATCAGCCCTTAGCACTTCGAACCTAAAATGTTCATACTCTAATTTTTCACCTTTCTTTGGTAAATGTTCAAGCTGATGAATCACCCATCCACCGATAGTATCAAATTCGTTATCTTCCAGATTGACTGAGAAATATTCATTAAAATCCTCAATCGGCATTAGCGCTTTAATAGAAAACTCATTTTCTTTACGTTGGATAACAAACTTTTCCTCTTCCGGATCGTGTTCGTCTTCAATTTCACCAACGATTTGCTCAAGGACATCTTCAATAGTAACCAGTCCGGCCGTAGTCCCATATTCATCGACAACAATAGCCATGTGATTTTTGTTGGTGCGGAATTCCTTAAGTAACACATTTAACCGCTTGCTTTCCGGCACAATGACCGTTGGCCGCATAATTTCTTCAACTTTGCGCGGTTCTCTTTTCAGTATATAAGGCAAAAGATCTTTTGCCAGCAAAATACCAACCACCTCGCTACGATCCTCTTCTATTACTGGAAAGCGGGAATGAGCGGTCTCAATAACAACGGGGAAAATTTCCTTTAATTCCGCATCCTTCGCAACCACAGTCATTTGTGCACGGGGAATCATTACATCCCTGACTTTCGCCTCAGAAAATTGAAGCACCCCATGAATCATCTGCAATGCTTCACTGTCCAATAACCTTTTATTCTTGGCTTCCTGCAATATTTCAAGCAAATCTTCTTTGTCTTGTATTTCCCCAGTTAAAAGTTGGTTGATCCTGTCAATCCAGCCTTTCTGCTGAGGCTTGGTACTCGGTGGTTTATCGTCACTCATTTATTTATATGCTCCTAAAGATACGGATTATCTATACTAATTTTTTTCAATACCGCTATTTCCCGCACTTCCATATCCTCCGCTTCATCTTCTTTTGCATGGTCATAACCTTGTAAATGCAAAACACCATGGATAGTAATATGCGCCCAATGATCGTAAATTGCCTTACTCTGTTGCTCTGCTTCCCTTTTTACGACAGGAGCACAAATCACTAAATCCCCCAATAAATTCAGGTCGATATTATTAGGGCTATCAAATGTAAAAGTTAAAATATTAGTTGGACCAGATTTTTTCCTGTATTGTCGATTGAGTTCAGCACTCTCAGTTTCGTCTACAATCCGAATCACTATTTCACAGCTCTGATTTTCTACTGATAAAGCCGCATCCACCCATTCATTAAACTGGGCATCTGTAGGCAAACCCTCTGCTTGATAGATATGTTGCACATCTAATAAACTCATTACTCTGAGGCTTGTTCATTTTTTTCATATTGCTCATATGCAGAAACAATACGCTGAACAAGCTGATGACGAACGACATCACGAACATCAAAAAAGGTAAAACTGATGCCTTCTACACTCTTCAAAACCTGCAAAACATGTAACAACCCAGACATTTTGTCCCGAGGCAAATCAATTTGGGTAATATCACCTGTCACCACAGTTGTTGAACCAAACCCCACCCGGGTTAAAAACATTTTTATTTGTTCATTGGTAGTATTTTGCGCCTCATCCAAAATGATGAACGCATCATTTAATGTTCTGCCACGCATAAAAGCCAGAGGCGCCACTTCAATAATATTTTTTTCAATTAACTTTTCGACCCGTTCGAAACCCACCATTTCGTACAAAGCATCATAAAGTGGTCGTAAATAGGGATCCACTTTTTGTGCCAAATCACCGGGTAAAAACCCCAGCTTTTCTCCTGCCTCAACAGCAGGACGAACTAAAACTATGCGCTTAACCTTTTCCGCTTGTAACGCCTCAACTGCACTTGCAACAGCCAGAAAAGTTTTACCGGTACCTGCCGGGCCGATACCAAAATTGATATCATGGGTCATTATTTTTTTTAAATACGCTTGCTGATTTGCGCCCCGACCTTTAATCATCCCGCGTTTGGTCTTTATCAATACCGGCTCGATGTCGTCTGACCCAACCGTTGTTGCGATTTCATCGATAGCAGAATCCTGCATAGACAAGTGTACTTGTTCGGGTGAGATCATTTCTGTTTCAGTCACTTCAAATAATGAATGCAATAGTTCTTTCGCAGCTTCTATCGACTGAGTGCCTCCACTCAATTTAAAGTGATTACCTCGATTGGCAATGACAATATTCATACGCTTTTCTATCAGGCGCAGATGATCATTAAACTGGCCACAAAGATTTGCCAGCCTGTCACTGTCAGTAGGGGTTAAGGTAAATTCCAAAGAAGCGATAGTAGAAGACACAATGAACTCTAGGCAATTACTGGAGATTCAACCACTCTTCCTCGTAATGAATTGGGCAAAGCCTCAGTAATGAGAATATCAATAAAATGCCCTGTTAACCGTGGATGAGCAACAAAATTGACGACACGGTTACTTTCAGTTCTACCCGTCAATTGTAGAGCATTTTTCTTTGACACACCCTCAACCAATACAGTCTGAACCGTATTGACCATATTATTAGAAAGTTCCATTGCCGTAGCATTAATCCGATCTTTCAATACTTGCAAACGCTGTTTTTTTACCTCCATGGTAACGTCATCCGGCATATCTGCTGCGGGCGTGCCAGGCCTTGGGCTATAAATAAAACTATAGGATAAATCATAGCCTACTTCATCAATCAATGACATGGTTTCCGCAAATTGCTCATCGGTTTCACCGGGGAAACCAACAATAAAATCAGAAGAAAGACTAATTCCTGGTCGCACTGCTTTTAATTTGCGAATAATTTCCAGATAATCTTCACGTTTATGCCCACGTTTCATTTGCTGCAAAATTGCATTACTGCCACTTTGAACCGGCAGATGCAAATGGTTAACCAATTGTGGAATTTCGGCAAAAGCCTCAATCAGATCATCGGAAAACTCCATAGGATGCGAGGTAGTAAAGCGAATACGATCAATACCTTCAACAGCAGCTACATAATGTAATAATAATGCAAAATCAGCTGTATCTCCATCATCCATAACGCCTTGATAGGCGTTAACATTTTGCCCGAGCAGATTAATTTCCCTAACACCTTGCTCAGCAAGATGAGAAATTTCAGCAATCACGTCAATTAAAGGCCTGCTGACTTCTTCACCTCTGGTATAAGGTACGACACAGTAGGTGCAATATTTACTACAACCTTCCATCACAGAAACAAACGCTTTTACTCCCTCTGCTCTTGGCTCCGGAAGAGCATCAAATTTTTCAATTTCTGGGAAAGACACGTCAATAACGTGTTTTTTTTTGTTTTTTACCTGATCTAATAGTTCGGGCAAACGATGCAAGGTTTGTGGACCGAATACAATATCCACATAAGGTGCGCGTTTTTGGATTGCTTTACCTTCCTGGCTGGCAACACAACCACCCACCCCAATAATGACATCGTCCCGTTTTTGTTTGATTTTACGCCATCGACCAATTGCAGAAAAAACCTTTTCCTGGGCTTTTTCTCTGATAGAACAGGTGTTCAATAACAACACATTGGCCTCTTCTGGCTTATCAGTCAACTCCATGCCATGCGAGGCTATCAGCACATCGCGCATCTTATCAGAGTCGTACTCATTCATTTGGCAACCGTTGGTCTGAATGTAAAGCTTTTGTGTCATTTAATACCTAATCGTTATTTTCCTAATAAAGATCGTACGACTATTAACTATGATAAGCTGAAAATCGAACCTTTATATTTTACCATAAGTTCCACCATTTCAACCTGCAAACGACTTTTTTGCTGCCTTCTTTGACACCTGCAACTAAAAATTGACCTACAAAGGTCTTATCGTTGCGATTACTCCAAATCTGGGGTGATCAAAATAATGAATTTCATTTAATTTAACGCGTCTTTTTTCATTTATTCTATAGATAACTGGCGATTCCACATTCAATCCATCCGGCGAATATTCCAGATCAATCAACAATTGCACATAATGCCCTCTTTGCACTCTAATAAAGCCATTTAATAAATCATCATTCCCCTGTCTTTTAGTGATAGGCATAGCATCACTGGTTCGACGGGGAGCAAAAGATTGCACCCAGGACTTATACCATACTGGTTGATAAGCATTTTTCGCTACCAAGCTATAATAAGCCTTCTGTAACGAAATATTTTCTCGAAAATCTTGCTGAATTATATTTGGCCAGGATAATTCTGAACTTGACTGTGGAAATGTCTCAGAAGTGGATGGATTCTGATGAAACACCATGACCTCAACACGAAAATTCTTAGCCCATAGGCTACTACTATAAATCCCAAATAAAAGGACAATCAGAGTATTCTTGATTACATTGCTCATTTACAAAAAACTTTTCTATAATTATAAAATCTACAAACTCAACCTATCTAACAATTCATTAACGAATTTTACTTTTTCTTCTGTTGTTTCTAGTGTTTCAGTAAATCGTAGTTTATCACTACCATCAAATTTATAACATTTCGCTTGGGTCTGGATCAATGACATTAATTCCTGCATATCTATTTTAGGCTCGGCAGAAAAAACAATTCGCCCGCCTGTATCACCCACTTCTATTTTCTTTACGCCAATTTGTGCAGCTTGCTGCTTGATTTCTGTAACCGCAACCAAAGTCTTTAACGCTTCAGGTAGTAACCCAAAGCGATCAATCATTTCTATTTGTAATTCCCGGAGATCTTCTGTTGTTTCAGTACTGGAAATTCGCTTATACAATACTAATCGAGCATGAATATCTGGCAAATAATCTGCTGGTATCAATGCCGGCGTTTGTAAATCCACCTCAGCACCCACTTCAAATGGTGCTTCAAGCTCAGGTTGCTTACCTGATTTCAAGGCGCTCACGGCACGCTCAAGCAATTCAGTATACAGCGTAAAGCCTATTTCCTGAATTTGCCCACTCT
>JAUXDP010000223.1 GCA_030618325.1 Methylococcaceae bacterium
TCGTTTTATAGTTGTGCCTCCTCGTGTGGAGCAAGTCGCAATTGTTCAATATATAGAAGAAGAGTCTAAAAAAATTAATACGGGCATTGATCAATTAAAAGAGCAAATCCAAAAACTAAAAGAATACAAAACCACCCTGATTAATAGCGCCGTAACAGGCAAGATCAAAATAGAAGGGAATGGTAATGACGCTTGAACGGTCTCAAGAATACCTGCTCTCATTGCTAAGCGAGCTGACTAAGCTCCCCAATGAAGCAGAATGGGTTGAATTTAAGCATAATAATGACCCGGAACCAACCGGTGAGTATATCTCTGCGCTTGCAAATTCTGCTGCATTAATCGGCAAGCAATCGGCCTACATTGTATGGGGCATTGAAGATAAAACCCATAAGGTTGTCGGCACCAATTTTGCTCCATCAACTACCCAATATAAGCAGCAGGAACTTGAGAGCTGGTTATTGCAAAAATTAGCACCAAAAATTCATTTTCGTTTTTATGAGTTTATAGCAAATAATGAAAAGCCTGTTGTTATTTTAGAGATACAAGCGGCAAGTCACACGCCGGTTCAGTTTAGCGGTGTTGAGTTTATCCGTGTTGGATCTTATAAGAAAAAATTACGAGATTTTCCAGAGAAAGAACGGGCGTTATGGCGGGTATTTGATCGAGTTCCTTTTGAGTTACAAATGGCTGCTGAAAATGTTTCGGAAAATGATGTTTTAAAACTGTTAGATTATCCTGCCTATTTCGATTTAACCGACCAACAACTTCCTGAAGGTCGACAAGGAATATTATCCGCATTGTCTGCAGATAAGTTGATTCAATTCAGTGATAATGGTCAGTGGCATATTTCAAATTTAGGGGCAATTTTGTTTGCCAAACGTTTATACGATTTTGGCTCACTCGCACGTAAAGCAGTACGCCTTATTCTGTACAAGGGAAATAGTAAGCTGGAAACCATTAGAGAATTAGAAGGCACTAAAGGTTACGCTGTTGGCTTTGAAGGTTTAATTGATTATTTCAAAACATTACTGCCTTCCAATGAAGTCATTGGTAAGGCGTTTAGGACAGAAGTACCTATGTACCCCGAGTTGGTTCTTCGAGAGTTAGTGGCCAATGCCATTATCCACCAGGATTTTAATTTAACCGGTACGGGGCCAATGATCGAGCTTTTTGAAAGCCGATTGGAAATTACCAATCCGGGGGTTCCACTGGTCGAAACTCAGCGCTTTCTTGGTTCGCCACCACAAAGTAGAAATGAAGCGATGGCCTCTTTTATGCGGCGCATAGGTATTTGTGAGGAGCGAGGCAGCGGGATCGTAAAAGTCATTACCGAAATAGAAGTTTATCAGTTGCCCGCGCCGATTTTTGAGCAAACCGAGCAGCATACGCGAGTCATATTGTTCGCCCATAAAGATTACAAAGATATGGATGTAGAGGATAGGACAAGAGCCTGTTATCAGCATTGTTGTTTACGATACGTTAATAAGGAGCCAATGAATAACGCATCGCTTAGAGAGCGTTTTGGTATTGAAAAGCATAACAAAGCTCAGGCTTCAAATGTGATACGTGATGCCATTAAAGCTGGAGTAATACGAGCTTATGATCCGTCAGTAGGTCCAAAAAGCCGCAGGTATGTTCCATTTTGGACATAACTTTGTTGATGGTTTGTTGATTCTTACTTGGTTTTTAGACCTTTTTTATGTTGTTTTTAACTATAACTAACTGAATTGTAATAATTTATTTTTGTTGATGGTTTGTTGATTGGCGATGGATAAATCTTATTTGACGCTCATTTGACGGGTGGTTTTTAGTAAAATCGGATACACATTGCAAAAACATTAATAATGACACTGATTAAAAATATGGATTAATTTACTATGGTCAGCCAAACGAATGAGCAGGCACTAGAAGCCAGCATAGAAAAAGCCTTAACAGGGCGTTGTGTTGAGCAGCAAAATGCAGGTGGCGATGTTGCAGGTAATGTTGCAGCTCATATTGCAGAGTCGCCGCCTGAGTATGTGGTCAGTCATCATGCTTTTAAGTTAGGCATTCCCAATGATTTTAACCAGAAGTTTGCGCTTGATGAAAAATATTTTTGGCATTTTCTGGCGCAGACCCAGGCAAAAGAATTAGAAAAAATACAGCGCAATAATCCCAATGACTGGCAACTCAAACTGTTAGAACGATTTGACCGCCTGATTAAAAAGCATGGCTTACTGCATTTACTAAAGAAGGGACTGAGTGTTGATGATGCGCACTTCAATTTGATGTATCCAGCGCCACTTGCCAGTAGCAGTGAAAAGGTAAAGCAGAATTTTGAGGATAATATCTTTAGTTGTACTCGGCAGTTACGTTATTCTCAGGCAAACCCACTACAAGAAATTGATATGGTGCTGTTTATCAATGGTATTCCGTTAATAACGCTTGAGCTAAAGAATGCATGGACAGGACAAACGGCACGCTACCACGGTCAAAAACAGTACCGTAATGATCGAGATGCTAACCAGCCACTATTAAACTTTGGTCGGTGTCTTGTACATATGGCGGTTGATACTGATGAAGTGTATATGACGACCAGGTTATCAGGAAAAAGCACTTTCTTTCTGCCATTCAATAAAGGGCATAATCAGGGGCAAGGTAATCCGCCTAATCGCTCTTCACACGGCAAAGGGGGTCATAAAACGGCTTATCTTTGGGAAGAAGTATTTTCTAAAAAAAGCCTTGCCAATATTATTCAGCATTTTGTTCGGTTGGATGGCACAAGCAAAGACCAACTCAATAAACGCACGTTATTTTTTCCACGTTATCAGCAAATGGATGTGGTACGCAAACTTATTAATGATGTGTCAGAACATGGTGTCGGCAAAACCTATTTAATCCAGCATTCTGCGGGTTCAGGTAAATCTAACTCTATCACTTGGGCTGCTTATCAGCTTATCGAAACTTATCCAAATAGTGAGAGTGCTTCTGGTGGTCGAGACCTGGATCAGCCTTTATTTGATTCCGTTATTGTTGTGACTGACAGGCGCTTACTTGATAAACAGCTTCGCGATAATATCAAAGATTTTTCTGAGGTTAAGAATATTGTTGCACCTGCAACTAAATCATCGGAACTGAAGACTGCCCTGGAAAATGGTAAGAAGATCATCATTACCACAATACAGAAGTTTCCGTTCATTATTGATGGCATTGCTGATTTAAGTGATAAACGCTTTGCTGTCATTATTGATGAGGCTCACAGCTCTCAATCTGGCTCGGCTCATGATAATATGAACAGGGCTATGGGGTATTCTGTGGGTAAAGACGCTGAGATTGAAGCAGCAGAGGATGCACAAGACAAAATCCTTCAAGCCATGAGATCACGCAAGATGCGTGGCAATGCTTCGTATTTTGCTTTTACTGCAACACCCAAAAACAGCACTCTGGAAAAGTTTGGTGAACAACAAGAAGATGGCTCGTTCAAGCCATTCCATCTTTACTCTATGAAGCAGGCTATTGAGGAGGGTTTTATTCTTGATGTGCTTGCCAATTACACAACGTATAAAAGTTATTACGAGATCGAGAAATCTATTTCTGAAAACCCTGAGTTTGATACCAAGAAGGCGCAGAAAAAGCTCCGAGCTTATGTGGAGCGCAGTCAGCAGACGATAGATACCAAAGCAGAAATCATGCTGGAACACTTTATCCCGCAAATTGTGAATAAGAAGAAGCTGAGGGGTAAGGCTAAGGGGATAGTTGTTACTCAAAATATTGAAACAGCAATTCGCTATCACAAGGCGATTAATCGTATTTTAGAAGCACAAGGCAATCCTTTTAAAGCACTTGTGGCGTTCTCTGGTACGAAAGAAGTGGATGGTATCGAATATACAGAAGCAGGTATCAACGGATTTTCAGACAATGATACAAAGGAAATGTTTGATAAGAACATTCTTGCTAAGAATACAGCCGGTAAGAAAAAGCCGGCTGGTGTCAATGAGGATGAATATCGCCTGCTTGTTGTTGCAAATAAGTATTTAACAGGGTTTGATCAACCAAAACTCTGTGCCATGTATGTCGATAAAAAGCTAGCGAGCGTGCTTTGTGTGCAAGCACTTTCACGACTTAATCGCTCGGCCCCCAAGTTGGGTAAAAAGACGGAAGATATATTTGTGCTGGACTTCTTCAATACTGCTGATGATATCAAAGTTGCATTTGATCCTTTTTATACTGCGACTTCTCTATCTGAAGCCACGGATATCAATGTTCTCCATGAACTAAAAGATGCCATGGATGATGTTGGGGTATATGAATGGTATGAAGTAGAAGATTTTGTAACGCGATACTTTAACAATGAGGATGCACAAGCATTAAGCCCAATCATTGATGTAGCCGCCGCACGCTTTAATTCTGAGCTTGAACTGAAAAATGCAGCGAAGATCGACTTCAAAATTAAGGCAAAACAATTTGTTAAAATATACGGCCAGATGGCTTCGATCATGCCGTATGAAATGGTTGTTTGGGAGAAGCTCTTTTGGTTCCTGAAGTTCCTTATACCCAAGCTTAAGGTTGAAGATCCAGATGCCGAGTTATTAGACGAGCTGTTAGAGTCTGTTGATTTAAGTTCCTATGGGCTTCAGCGAGTAAAGCTTAATCAGACCATTGGTTTAGATGAATCTGAATCTGAGGTTGATCCTCAGAACCCTAATCCTCGTGGTGCTCATGATGGAGAAAAAGAAACTAATCCGCTTGATGAAATCGTTAGAACCTTTAATGAACGATGGTTTCAAGGATGGAGCGCCACACCTGAAGAGCAAAGAGTCCGATTATTAAATATGGCAGAGTCTATTCGGTCACATCCAGACTTTCACGATAAATATAAAAATAATCCTGATCCACATAATCAGCATTTAGCGTTTGAAAAACTGTTCAAAGAGATCATGCTACAACGCCGTAAGGATGATCTGGAGTTCTACAAACTTTTTGCTGGGGACGATGCATTTAAGGTGTCACTGATGCAAAGTATGCAGCGAATTGTGGATACGGGAGTAGATAGGATTTGATATGAATCTAATTTTTCGGCTTCTACTAACGTTTAATGCAACTTTGGCATGGATGCCAAAGCCAAGCCTGCATGGACGTATTAACGCCCCGAAGGAAGTACTCTTGGGGTGCGGCGTCTCCAGAAATTAAATACCAGCCTCCGATACGGGACTCTAAGTAAAAAGATAATTTACTTTATTTGATCTGTGCCCTTTTTTCTAAGTGTTCATTAAATGTATTTTCTATTTTTGCTCATACCTGCTTCTTAAAGATTCGTTAACTTTCCAGTTTTTTTATTTA
>JAUXDP010000145.1 GCA_030618325.1 Methylococcaceae bacterium
AGACTCTCCGCATAAAACCATCACCCAGATTTCACTGCTTAGATTGACAGCTTATGCTTACTTAGGATTGAGTATAGAACAGTATTTTTAAAAATTAATATGACAAATAAAACCACATCTACCCATGAACTTCCACACTGGTTCACCCAAAATGCGGAGGCTCATTTACGAATGCTGTATGGAAAGCAGCAAACAGCAGTATTGATGGATAGGCTCATAAATTTACTCCATGAGTTTACAACTAATTTTTCCCCCATCAAAGAAGAGCATTGGGATCAAAATGACATCATTTTGATAACCTACGGTGACAATATTAAACAAGCGAATGAAGTCCCTCTGCGTACCTTGCATGAATTTCTGAATTTGCACCTCAGTGATTGCATCAACAGCGTTCATATTCTTCCCTTTTTTCCCTACAGTTCCGATGACGGTTTCGCGGTTATTGACTACGAAAATGTTGACCAGAAATTAGGTGACTGGTCAGATATAGAACGGATTGCCAAGGATTATCATTTAATGACTGATCTGGTAATCAATCATGTCTCCCGTGAAAACCTTTGGTTTATTGATTATCTCAGCCAGGTAAAACCAGGTTGCGACTATTTTATAGAGATGCCCGAAGATACCAATGTCCTTTCAGTGGTTCGCCCCCGAAGTACGCCATTGCTAGCCCCTGTTCATACTCATCAGGGTATTCGTCATGTCTGGGCAACCTTTGGCGAAGATCAGATTGATGTTGATTTTACCAACCCGGATGTCTTGTTTGAGTTCATTAAGTTTTTGTTGTTGTATATCAAAAAAGGTTCACGATTTATCCGGTTGGATGCGATCGCTTTTTTATGGAAAAAACTGAATACTCGTTGCATCAATTTGCGGGAAACCCATGAAGTCGTCAAATTATTGCGTAATATTATCGATGTAGCCGCCCATGGCACAGTTTTAATTACAGAAACCAATGTGCCAAACGGAGAAAACATCAGCTACTTCGGTAATAGTGATGAATCGCATATGGTGTATCAATTCACCTTGCCACCGTTGTTACTACATGCTATCTATCATGGAGATTCTCAATATCTAACAGAATGGGCAGCCGATATGCCCAGGCCACAAAAAAACTGCACCTACTTAAATTTTATTGCCTCTCATGATGGCATAGGCTTACGTCCGGCAGAAGGTATTTTGCCAATATCAGAAGTCGCTATTTTAGTTGATGCCATGCACGAATATGGTGGTTATGTCAGCATGAGAGCCGGAAAGGATGGTCAGGAATTACCTTATGAAATAAATATTGCACTTTTTGACGCGCTGAAAGGCACGCACCAGGGGTTGGATGAGTTTCAAATTCAACGTTTTATTTGTGTGCATACCATTATGCTTGCTTTACAAGGTATTCCTGCCATTTATATTCATAGCCTAACTGCAACACCAAATGACCATCACGGTGTTGAGCAAACTGAATGTACCCGGGCAATCAATCGACATAAATGGGATTACAATGAATTAATGGAATTATTGAACAATCCCGGAACAGCTAACGCAATAATCTTTCACGAATTAAAAAAATTAATAAAAATACGCCGCGCGCAACCAGCATTCCACCCAGATGCATCACAGGGAACATTACATTTAAACCATGAATTATTCGCTTTTTGGCGCATAAGCCAAGATCAAAATCAGCAGATTTTAGTGGTTAGTAATATGACTTCCGAAGTACAAAGCTTGAAACTGCCAGAGCATCCCATACCTGATGGTTCAGGATTATGGCGTAATTTAATCGAACCAACAGCAACAAATCAAAATACTAAAGAAATACAGCTATACTCATATCAATCAGTGTGGTTGGAGGCGCTGGATTAATTAGCGTCGGGCAAGAACCCTGATAATATCAATTACGCCACTCACATTTTGCGGTCATCTAGCAAACACAAATAATATATCTTCAATCATCTGCTTTCAATACAGGAACTAATAATGGCACTCAGCTTTTCCAATCTAAAAGAACTCGATCTTCCGGTTAAAGTATTATTTACCGGTTACTTGACCACAGTTGCTGTTGGGTATTTGTTTGCTTTAATCCAGATCTTGTTCACCCACGGTATGGCCGATGGTCAATTTGGTTTATCGATAGATGACATTGTCTACAGCTACTATGGCAACCGCTCAGGAACTCTTCTGGAAACCAAACTGAACGGTTCCATGAAAGACAACGCCACAGAGCAGGAACGTTTTACCATTATGCAATGGGTGCGGGATGGCGCTGACCAGGACGAATATGAAGAAACTGGCGTTAAAAAAATAATCGAATCTAAATGTGTCATGTGCCACGGCGAAAGTGCTTCAGGGATTCCCGATTTTACTGAATTTTCTGGATTAGAGGAGGTAACGGTAGAAGATGAGGGTGCAACCTTTAGTTCTCTGACCCGGGTATCGCATATTCATTTATTCGGCATCAGTTTCATCTTTATGTTTGTCGGATTAATTTTTAGTTTTGCTGAAACACCAACTGTCAGATATAAGTGTATTGCTATAGGAATGCCTTATGTTTTTCTGCTAGTAGATATCTTGTCCTGGTGGTTAACCAAAATTAGTCCCATGTTCGCATGGTTAGTCATTTTTGCAGGGATGGGTATGGGTGTTTCGTTTATGGCCATGT
Source organism: Methylococcaceae bacterium (assembly GCA_030618325.1). Lineage (GTDB taxonomy): Bacteria > Pseudomonadota > Gammaproteobacteria > Methylococcales > Methylomonadaceae > JALSJK01. The sequence goes on from JAUXDP010000145.1 coordinate 2,654, forward strand.
GGGTTATTTCGCTGTTTGAGATATGGATCTTTAAAACCGTATTTTTAAACGAACAGGGTGAAAGATATCAGCAATGGAGTACTTGTATAGAAGGAAAACTAAAAGATGCGGGTCTTGATAATGTGGGTTCAATTCTCAAGAAAATGGGATGTCAGATAAAAAGTTGGGGATCTATCTTTGGGAGCGATGGCTCGCACACGGTTGGCCTTGGGTTAAACAGTTAGCGGATAAAGCCAAGTCAAGCCCGGAATAAACCGGGCACTCAGAATGGAAACTTTTCGATGCTATTATCTGGAAAGTTTCCATTGCTGATTGACACAGAGTCCACCTCTGTTGCAATTCTACAGCATCAATAGCACGACCGATTACCCATAGCACTACGCCAAGTCAAACAACCACGTCACACAAATAAACAACACTGAAGTGGCTACTCTGTCATCCAGTTGACAGAAGCGGAAAAATCTTCTTACGCATGCAAAGCAAGCCGAATGTTTATTGCTTCGCTGAATAATATGTTGAGGGAACCTCACCGCCGGAGAAATTTGATCGGACCTGCCAGTCCTTACTCCTTCCAAATTCAATGATAAGTCATCTTGTAGCCAATGGTATTCGGCACTAATTTCGAAAAGGGATAAGGTATCGGACATAAAGTGTGTGTTGAAAATTGTTGAAAACCCGACAAAATCAGAAAAATTGTCAGAAGATCAAATACTTTAACCTCAACTTCAGAAAACTTCGTTATTATATTTTCTCGGAATTGCTAAGCTGAAAGGCCTTTGAGTACTTCCGTTCAGGCGCTAAATATAATAATAAACGGGTAGTCGGTTAGCTCCGTCTAATCAACTACTCATTTCAATGGTAAACCTCAATTATCTTCAACAATCCCTTATGAAAAAAATTATCTTATTAACATTTTTATGGCTTAATAATAGCTGGGCAGCAAATCAAGACCAATCCTCAACTGTATTTATGGATTTAGACATGATTTATAGTCTTGGTGACACGGATGTAGATATTGAAAGAAATATTGGTTTTTTAACCGATAGAATCGTTAGATTGCATAAACAAGGATTAAAGACTGTACAGCTTGCTGCATTTTCTAATCCTGATGCAGTTAACAAATTTTATACAAACGTCTTCTTTCCAACCACACACCTTAACGAGCCAGGAGATGAAATTAGTTTCTCAACACCTGTTGGGCAAAGTGACTCACCATATTCAGGGAATATATTTGCACGTACAGCAAAAGCAATTAAGGCTGCGACCAACGGAAAAGTTGAGATTTATGCATGGATGCCAATACTTAGTTATCGAATTAAACCTGATTCTAATTACTATTGGGGTGTTGAGTATGTAAAGTCAGACTTAAATAGTGAAAACAATGATCCCAACAGATATAAGCGTTTGAGCCCTTTTAGCCCAACAACTTGGGATATCGTGGCAGATATATATGCTGATTTAGCTATTTCTGCGGGTCAATATATTGATGGTATTGCATTTCATGATGACGGTATGATGAGTGATCACGAAGATGTTAGTGCTAGCGCAGTATGGTTTTATAGGAATGTATGGGGATATAGTAACGCCACTCGAAACAGTGAGTCGATTACAACCAACCCCCAACTAGAACTAGCCTGGGCAGTAAAAAAAGCTGTTTATATTAATAAATTTACTCTATATATGGCTGATGTATCTAGTCGTTTCATCGGTTACTACTATGATCGGGATGTTAAACTTAAAACATCCCGTCACATCTATGCTAGTGCACTACTAGATGATCGCGCATACACTTGGCTAGGACAAGAGCCGGATAGTTTGTATAGTGATTACGATAGTGTATCAATCGAGGCCTATCCCTATATGGAAGCGCGTTTCAACGATTCCGTTAAAAATAATACGCGGCCGCTTTGCTTTTTTACAACCTCTCCCTCGTGCATGAGTGTTAATGAAAATACTTTTTATAGCCAATTAACTTCGGCTGCCAAAAAATACGATGGAAATTTAGAAAAAACACTGTTCATTTTTCAAACTGTTGATTGGACTAATTATGGTGCACAGAACCTTCCTGACAAATCATTAGGTGGTGCAATGCTGAAAACACTTGAAAAAGGAGTTAACCATATCGGCTGGTATCCAGATTTGTATTTCCCAGATACAAAGTTTCCATATATCTCAGGGCAATTTGAACAAGCACTAAACAAAACGCGATAACAAATAATTACAGGCTCATGAATTGGCTTAGCTAAAGTAAGCCTTCTCCAATACACAATGAACCTGAAACTGGAAATAATCAATTGAGGCTAACTTTCGCATCAGAGATATTAAGGAGGTTCCTGTGTTTGTACTACGAACCCTCCTTAATATCTCGACCAATATTTACACAATGTAACAAATTCCGGCCTTGTGTTTGTACGAAAAAACACTCATTGAAACATGCTCTTACGAACATATAAAAGAAAGATACAAAAGAATAGAAGAACACTTACAATTCAATTAGTCGATTTTTTTTTGATTATTTAACGGGACAATAGTGGATTGTTATATTAGAATATAAGTTGAAGTTTACTTTTCAGGGTAACCTCAAAAATAATAAAAAAATCTTGTTCATGACAACAAACCTAAGAAATTAGGTCAGCTGTTGAAATTATAAAACAACATCGGAGTATGTTTTTCATGTCTTTGGACATGAGGGGTAAGTGTGTGTTTTATTCGTAGTAGGAAATCCCCCCTCTCATAGCTAAGAGTTGTGTTATTTGTCATTTACAAAGAAAAACATTCTGACGTAACCGAAATTTATGCATTTAACCTAGAAATCGTGAGCTACTAATTTTTCTATGTTTAAGGCATGGGCAAAAAAGCGCCTGGCTTTATTGTTGCTTGCATAGGCCCAAATTTTCACTATCTTTAATAGGATACTATTTCGGTTTTGATGATTTTATAAATCATCATTTTCAGTCACTCATGCAAAAAAATAGAAGCAATACTTCATGCACATTCTAAAAATAAAAAAAATTCTAACTTTCATTTTTATCTCGCTTAGTTTATTGGCTGTTACTACTCAAACTTTCGCCAATGATGGTGAAAAAAGTTATCAGGAAGCATTAAAACTGGCTCGTGAAGGAAATATGGATCAATCGATCAGTATGTTCCAGAAGATCGTAGCCCAACATCCCGAAATTCTTCGTTATCAATACGATTACATTCTGATTTTAAGTTGGGCTGAAAAGTATGATGAGGTATTGACCGAGTCCAAAAATATTGTTTTGCCTGATGCGCCAGTTTATGTACTTGAAGCGGTCGCTCGAACTGCTCGTAATAAGAAACAATTTAAAGAAAGTGAAAAATTATATCGGTTAGCTATCAAAAAAATACCGGATAGAATTCAATCCAAAGTTGGCTTGGCTTTGGTTTTGACTGACCAAAGAAATACCGAAGCAGCGTTAAAAGTCCTGTTGCCCTTAAAAGAGCAACACCCGCAAAATATTGATGTATTTTCTGCGTTGGGATATGCCTACGAAACCAGAAGAAGTTGGTTTATGGCGTTGGCAGCTTATGAACGGATATTGAGTATTAATCCAAAGCACAGAGAGGCCAATAGAAACCGCATTTTTATTCTGGATAAAATTGGCGCATCTTCGACAGCAATGGCAGAAGCCAAACAATACACAAAATTGTTTAGCAAAGAGGAAATAGCCAAAATTCGCTGGAACAGAGCAGCCTTTCTGGTACGTGCAGGAAAAATTGGCAAGCAAGATGGCAGTCCTCGTTTTGCTGAAATCGATGAAGCGATTAAACATATTAAGGAAAATATTGAATATGCTAAAACCTTGCCAGAAAAAGCATCGAAAACCTGGCAAACCAGAGCTAAATTTGATTTGATCGTTGCATTGCACGACCGCTACAAAATGCAGGAAGTAGTCAATCAATATCTTGAACTGAAACAGCAAAATACAACCTTTCCAGCTTATGTATTAATCCCGGTTGCCAATGCTTATCTTTATCTACAAGAAGCCCCCATGGCAAGAGATTTATACCAAGCCGCTCTAAAGCTAACAGCAGGACAGAAGGAAACAGATCAGATTTTTTATGCCAAAATTTCACTTTATTTTGCACTACTGGAAGCTGAGCAAAATGATGCGGCAACAGCCTGGATTGAGAAAGTGGCTGCACACGAACCAATCAAGATTAATTTCAGAAAAAAGGGAAAAAAACCCGCTCGCAAAAAGGATAATTCCCGAAAACTGGCAGTAGAATTGTTGCTTGCCATGGATCGAGCCTATAACGATGATCTGCAAGAAGCTCAGAATCGTTTGGAAAAATTATTGAATAATGCACCTTACAATCAAGACATTAGAATTGCCCTGGCTAATATCTATTATTGGCGGGGTTGGCCAAGAAAAGCAGAAAAATTATATCAATTAGCCATGGCACAAGAACCGGATAGTAATGAAATTCAGATCAGTCATATCCAAAACCTTGTTGATTTAAAAAAATATCCGCAAGCTGATTCAGAAATTAAACGGCTAAAGGTTACGCATTCATATCACCAGGAACTGCAGAGACAAGCTAAGTTATGGGATATCCATAATGACTGGGAATTTAGTTTCGAAGTCAATGGCGGCAGAAGTTCCGGATCGCAAGAAGGTAGCAGGGATTTAAGTTTCGAAAGCTATTTATATTCCAAACCTATTGCTTATAAATATCGTCCTTTCATTCATTATAAATGGGGCCAGGGTTTATTTCCTGAAGGCCATGGATCAGCTCACCGTGAAGGTGTGGGTGTCGAATATTCAATACCTGACTGGTTAATTACAGCAGAACTCCACCACAATGATTTTGCAAGTGATCGTTTTGGTGGCCGCATAGCTGCAGAATATGCATACGATGATGTTTTAAGCTTTTCCGCAAGCTTTGACTCCCTTGCTTCTGACACACCGCTCAGAGCATTGAGTAGCGATATCGATGCAAAATCTGTTAACGGCGGTATTAATTATCGTGTTTCAGAATCCAGGCAATTTCGGCTAAATGCCGGGTTTATGGCGTTTAGTGATGATAATGATCGATACAGTGTCTCAGGTTCTTATTATGAGCGTTGGTTTACTAGTGCGCGTTACAAATTTGCAACCGATCTTGAAGTTTATCACTCTGGAAACAGCTCAGATCAAGGACCCTATTACAGTCCTACGCATGACTTGTCTTTTGGAGTGACTCTGGACAACGAATACCTTACCTATCGGCATTATGATTTTACCATGCACCAGAATTTGAAAAT
>JAUXDP010000024.1 GCA_030618325.1 Methylococcaceae bacterium
AGTTGGTTTTCCAATGTTATATTGGGATTGGATGCTTAAAGGTATTACTTTAGATATTCCCAGCAAGCAATCATACAACAAACGCTTTACAGAAGAGTCGTAGAGGGTAGCTAAGTATGGCTCCAATCGAGGAATCAAGGACAATATCGGCTTCCTTTTGGGGGCAATTTTTCCCGATAATATCGTGGCTTAAGACTTACAACAAGGATGATTTAAATGGCGATCTAATAGCCGGAATAGTCACTGCTATATTGCTTGTTCCTCAGGCGATTGCTTATGCCATGCTCGCGGGACTTCCTCCGCAGATGGGGCTCTATGCGAGTATCCTACCTCCTGTGGTGTATGCATTATTGGGGACCAGCCGAACCATGTCGGTTGGTCCGGTCTCTGTTGCCGCAATTATGATTGCCAGTGCCCTGGCTGCTCCGGAAATAAGCCAGCTTGGGAATCCAGTTGAAAGTGCAGTGATTCTTGCTCTGGAAGGTGGGCTAATGATGCTACTGATGGCTATATTACGTATGGGGGGGCTGGTAAATTTTATCAGTCATCCCGTATTGACTGGATTTACTAGTGGGGCGGCAATTTTAATTATTTTCAGTCAGCTTCCACAATTATTGGGGATAGAAAAGCTACAATGCAAGCTGGATGCTTCTTGTTATATTAACAATATTCAACAATATAACCCGGTTACCTTAGGTATTGGCGTAGTCAGTATTTTGGGCTTGTTTTTTTTTTCAAAGACGTTAACTTCCCTACTTAAAAAAATAGGCATTGCTGATGTCGTGAATATGGCTATCAGTAAAAGTGGCCCATTATTGACCGTGGTTTTAGGTACTGTATTGGTCAGTCAAATGAATCTGGCTGATACCAATGCTGTGAAAATCATAGGTTCAATTCCTTCAGGATTCCCAGATTTAACCTTAGATTTTGATTTTTCAGAAAAATGGCAACTGTTACTCCCCTATTCTGGGTTCATCGCTTTAATAGCCTATATTGAGAGCGTAGCTATTGCCAAAGTAACTGCAAATATGCGCAACCAACGGATTGATGCCAATCAGGAATTGGTTGCTCTGGGAGCCGCAAATTTAACTGCAGCAATTTCCGGCGGCATGTCGGTTGCGGGCGGGTTTAGTCGGACCATGGTCAATTTTTCAGCAGGTGCGCGAACCCAAATGGCAATGATTTTTGCTGTGGGGATACTTGGTCTTGCTGTTATCTTTTTTACTGACTGGTTCGAAATTATTCCTAAAGTAACATTGGCTGCGATTATCCTAGTGGCTATTCTGCCGTTGGTTAAATTACGTAATATCGCCAATACTTGGTCTTATGATCACGCGGACGGAATAGCTGAGCTGGTCACTTTATTGGGCGTATTGTGTTTCGGAATCGAAGAAGGGTTAACCTTAGGTATTATTTTGACCATAGCGGCGTATTTACGTAAAACAAGTCAGCCTCACATAGCGATTGTAGGGCGAGTGGCTAATACTGAACATTATCGTAATATTGATCGTCATCAAGTACAAACCTGGGAGAATCTCTTATTGTTAAGAGTGGATGAAAATATCACTTTTTCCAATGCAGGTTATATAGAAGATTATGTGTTGGCTGAAATTTCCAAGCAAAAAAATCTAAAACACGTTGTTTTTATTTTTACCTCCGTCAGCTATATAGACACAACCGCTTTTGAAGCTTTGGAAAATTTAAATCGTACTTTGAAGGTTTCTGAAATTATTTTACACCTGGCGGAAGTAAAAGGCCCGGTGATGGATAAACTAGAGCAGACTGATTTCCTGGATCAACTGAAACCAGGCCGAGTTTTTTTTCGAGTTGACGAAGCAGTAAAAACACTAGTGAATGTTTAGGCTGAGGCTTTTGGCCTGCCCTCCGCACATAATTTTTAGTTCCCTCGCCGCGCTCTTCCCTTTTTAGCGGAATTCTGCTTTAAAAATATTGCGATAGATTTTTTGGTGGCTTTTCCCCCTTGCTCTCCACAAAGAATGACACATTTGAATGCCAAAAATTTATGTACGAAGAGTATAAGCAGAAAAGCTACTCCAGTTTTAAGCTTAACCCAGCCAGAGTAGGCTTGCGCAAAGCTAAAATAAAAATTTGAGGTTGGAGCTTTTGCCGAGTAAATTTGAGATAGTTATGGCAAAAGTCTAAAATGTGTGGTTTTTCAGTTTTCTGGCTTTGTTTGTTGTTCTTACGGAAGTAGATATCAATATAGACTAGTCTTAAGGTTGTGTGTTTGGCGGAATCCAAATAAAAATGAAGGAATAGTATGATACTTGACTTAGAAAAAACAAAAATAGGCATTATTGGTTTAGGCTATGTTGGTTTACCACTTGCAGTAGAATTCGGTAAAAAATATGAGGTTATTGGCCTGGATATTAACGATGGACGGATCAAAGAACTACAGTCTGGTTATGATGGTACACTTGAGGTTAGCAAGGAAGAACTTGCAGAGGCTGAGTTTTTAAATTACACAACATCCATATCGGATTTATCCGAGTGTAATGTTTTTATCGTCACCGTGCCAACACCTATTAATCAGCATAAACAGCCTGATTTAACGCCGTTGATTAAAGCCAGTGAGGCCATCGCCAAAGTGCTCAAGGCTGACGATATTGTCATCTATGAGTCAACCGTCTATCCAGGTGCGACAGAAGAAGATTGTGTGCCTATTCTAGAACAGCAGTCTGGACTGACCTTTAATAAAGACTTTTATGCTGGATATAGTCCGGAAAGAATCAATCCTGGTGATAAAGAGCACAGAGTAACTAATATTTTAAAAGTGACGGCGGGGTCTACGCCTGAAGTAGCAGACTTTGTTGATAGCTTATATAAAAGCATTATTATTGCAGGGACGCATAAAGCGAACAGTATCCGCGTAGCTGAAGCTGCCAAAGTCATTGAAAACACTCAGCGGGATGTCAACATAGCACTGATTAATGAATTAGCGCTATTATTCAATCGTATGGGCATAGACACCGAAGAAGTATTACAGGCCGCGGGGACAAAATGGAACTTTCTGCCTTTTAGACCCGGTTTAGTGGGTGGTCATTGCATTGGTGTTGATCCCTATTATTTGACACATAAAGCCCAGTCTATAGGGTACACTCCCCAGATCATCTTGTCTGGGCGAAGAATTAATGATGGCATGGGTAAATATGTTGTTTCCCAGGTCGTTAAACTCATGCTGAAAAAGCGCATTCATGTTCAACAGGCAAAAATTTTGATGATGGGACTTACTTTCAAGGAGGATTGCCCTGATCTGCGAAATACTCGTGTCATTGATATGATTCAGGAATTTGAAGATTATGGAGCAAGTGTGGATGTTTATGATCCTTGGGTGGATAAGCAAGAGGCCAACCGTGAATATGGTGTTTCACCGATAGAATCCCCTCAAGCAGGTCAATATGATGCCATCGTAGTAGCCGTAGCCCATGAACAATTTAAGAAAATGGGTGTTGAGCAAATCAGAGCATTGGCAAAAGATAACGCTGTGATTTTTGATATTAAATATATTTTACCTGCTGATGCAGTAGATGGACGGTTATAAATAAATGAAAGTTTTAGTAACAGGTACGGCAGGATTTATTGGCAATCATTTATCTCTACGACTATTGGAGCGTGGGGATGAAGTCATTGGTGTTGATAACCACAATGATTATTACGATGTTAACCTAAAATTGGCTCGTTTGGATCGTATTAAAGATCATCCCAACTATACACATATTAAGGCTGATATTGCTGATAAAGAAAACATGGAAAAAGTGTTCAAACAACATCAGCCACAACGTGTTGTTAATCTAGCCGCTCAAGCCGGAGTGAGATATTCAATAGAAAATCCACATGCTTATATTGATAGCAATATTGTTGGATTTACTAATATTCTGGAAGGCTGTCGCCATAACGGTGTCGAGCATCTTGTTTATGCCTCCAGCAGCTCAGTTTACGGTGCGAATGAGTCCATGCCCTTCTCTGTTCATGATAATGTTGACCATCCACTGAGTCTTTATGCCGCATCCAAAAAAGCCAATGAGTTAATGGCGCATACCTACAGCCATCTCTATAATTTACCGACCACTGGCTTACGATTCTTTACAGTTTATGGGCCGTGGGGAAGACCCGATATGGCGTTGTTTCTGTTCACCAAAGCAATTTTGGCGGGTGAACCGATAAAAGTCTTCAATTATGGTAAGCATCGACGAGATTTTACTTATGTTGACGATATCGTAGAAGGCGTCATTCGAACCCTTGATAACATAGCTGCCCCCAATCCCGAGTGGACGGGAGAAAAGCCAGACTCAGGAACCAGTAAAGCACCATGGCGTGTCTACAATATTGGCAACCAAAGCCCTGTAGAGTTATTAAAATATATCGAAGTTTTGGAGCAAAAGCTGGGTAAAAAAGCCGAAAAAGAATTACTCCCGCTACAGCCAGGAGATGTGCCTGACACTTATGCAGATGTGCAAGCCTTGGTTGACGATGTGGGTTATAAACCTGAAACTCCGATTGAAAAAGGGATTGAGAATTTTGTGGAGTGGTATCAAAGTTACTATGGTTGAAAGCTAGATAATACGTGTTGCTCGGTTTTTAAATGGAAGCGAGGTAGGTTGGGGAGAGGAATGAACCCCAACATCTCCATAAATAAGGAAATAAAATACCATGCAACTGAAAAAAGGTGAGCGAGGTTTATGGCAACGCTGTTATTGGGAGCATGTATACTTCGTGCGGTCACGGATGTGGTTTTCTATCGGTCGGTTTGTGCCGATAGACTGCGTTGCTGAAATAGTTGCGTAGCCGAGCTATGTGCCCATTTCAACACCTTGCTATCGACAAAAATCAACTCGCTATAAAATCATGCATTCGTGATCGCGCGAAGTATAATACGAAATGATGAAGATTTTGAACGTCATGTGAATTACATACATTTCAATCCAGTAAAATATGGCTATGTCAATTCACCTGTGGATTGGTCATATTCCAGCATTCATCGATATATTCAGAAGGGAATCATTTCTAATAATTGGGCGTGTTGTGATGTTCAAGGTGATTTCGGTGAAGTTTATGGTGATGTTGGGGTTCGTTTCTCTCCCCAACTTGCTAGGCGATCACGATGGTTGAGGATGTATGTGTTTCATGATGCTATGGCGGAATGTGTTTTGTTTTTTCTGCCTTCGAGCTACGAGTTTAAGAATCTCCATTTATTGCACGCATCTTTTCTCGATAGCCGTTGTTGTAAAACATCAAAATTGGCGGAGTCTTCCACTATTTTTTGTATTTTTGTCGGCAAGGGATGAATCGATCAATTTTAAAAAAAATTATCAATAACGCCGGCTGGCTTTTGGGGGAGCGGGTTTTAAAAATTATATCAGAACTTTTTATCGGTATCTGGATTGCGCGTTACCTAGGGCCAAAACAATTTGGATTACTAAGTTTTGTGGTCGCTATAGTTGCGATAGTGAATGCAATTGCAGCCTTGGGGTTGAATCCAATTGTTGTACGGGATCTTGTTAAAGAACCGGTGGGTAAATTTCAAATTTTAGGTACGGCTTTTACGTTACAGTTAATAGCAGGAGGTATTGGACTTTTAACCGTTATTGGGATGGTCTTGCTATTAAGGCCTGGAGATAAACTCTCATTAATTGTGTCGATAGTACTTGGGGTTACAGTAGTTTTTAAATCTTCATGGGTCATAAAATATTGGTTTGAAGCACAGGTGCAATCTAAGTATGTCGTTTGGGTTGAAAGTCTAATCCTTGTTTTGGTTTCAATTGCTAATATTGGCATGATTTTACTAAATGCCCCTCTACTGGCTTTTGTTTGGGTTAGTTTTGCCGAAGCGTTATTAGTCGCGCTGACTTTGTTTGCTGTATATATTTACAGTAGCAATGGGGTATTGGGTTGGAAATTTGATAGGATGCGAGCCAAAGCATTATTGGGGAGTAGCTGGCCTCTGATTATTTCTGGTTTTGCTGTTATTCTAAATATGAAAATTGACATCATAGTGGTTGGTCTTATGATGGATGATAAATCGGTTGGAATCTATTCTGCGGCTTCACGCATTTCAAGTGCCTGGTTTTTTATTCCGATGATCATTGCCCAATCAATTGGGCCGAAGATCATAGAAATGAAAAATCAAGTAAATCCTCAATATATGCCGGTTATTCAAAAGTTGTTGGATTTGATGGTCCTAATTTCCCTGCCAGGTGCTATTTTAATAGTTCTTGTGGCGGATGAAGCCATCCCTTTATTATTCGGATCTGATTATGCTGATGCGGCGAAAGTTCTGATAATACATATTTGGTCGGGTATTTTCGTATTTTTGTCAGTTGCTGCAGGCCGTTATATGATTGCTGAAGAGATTCAACATCTAATAATGGGTCGGACGATACTGGGCCTGGTTATAAACATTGTTCTTAATTTTGTATTAATTCCTTTGTATGGTTTAACTGGTGCTGCAATTGCTTCGTTAGCTGGTTTCGCTGTGGGCGGGGTTTTTGCAAATATAATTACGCGCAGGACAAGAGCGATTTTTTTGATGCAGTTAAAAGCATTATTTGTACCAGCTCGACTGATAGTTGGCGGTATTAACAAAATATTGCTTAATCGAAACTAAAATATTAAATTGTCAGTTTAATCGTGGCTTCTATTTCTGTAGCAATGGAGAATTAATTGAAAGACCTCATCAAGAAAATCGCAAAAAAAGTGCTTGGATATCAGGGTGGTATTTTCTCAAAATTAACACAAGAAGAGCAGTCATTAATTACTAATATTCGCAAAAAAAGATTAACGTATTTATCAATTGACAAGCTTGCTTGTATTGCTGCTATTTGCAGGGAAATAGAAAATCAAAATTTACCTGGAATTATGATTGAAGCGGGGTGCGCTCTTGGGGGGGCATCGATATTGATCTCTAAGATTAAAGATGAGGCTCGTCCTTTATTCGTTTACGATGTTTTTGGGATGATTCCGCCACCAACAAGCGAAGATGGTGAGGATGTGCGCGAGCGATACAAAACCATCGATCAAGGCAAATCAAAAGGGTTAAAGGGTGATACATACTATGGTTATGAAAAAGATTTATATAATAAAGTTCTAGAAAATTTGCACCAATTCGGGGTTAATGTAGAGCAAGATAGTCTTTATCTAATAAAGGGGTTGTTACAAGATACAATGAATATTGAAAAGCCAGTTGCCTTTGCCCATATTGATGTTGACTGGTATGAGCCTGTGAAAATTTGTTTAGAACGGATCATTCCAAGACTGGTTGTGGGTGGAAGTGTAATACTCGATGATTACCATGATTGGTCGGGATGTAAAAAAGCAACAGATGATTTTTTTAAAGGGAAGGCGCAACAATTCATTATGGACGACTCGGCCGGGTCAATGAAAGTGACCAGAATTCAGGGGTAACAGCTTGTATCATTTCATCACTTTTTTGTATCTTACTGGAAGGTTATGAAAAACATCTTATTTGTTAATGCCTATTCGGCAAGAAACTTGGGTGATTTTGCCATTATTTTGGGAATGAAGGAGGTTGTGTCTCAGGTATTTGGTGATATTAAGATTACGGTCAGTTCAAGTTATCATGAGGGCAACAAGCAGGTTTATCCTGATGACTTGGTCTCTGTGGATGCGGTTTGGAATATTTCTGGACGAAGCTTCATTTCTAGATACACAAATGGGTTGTATTTGTGGTTTTTAGCTATGGTTTATCCCAGCTCACAGAAGTTTTCAAGCTATAGGCAATCAGACGTTATATGTTCAGTAGGCGGGGGATATCTCTATTCTTCCGTTAAAGGCCCGTTCGGTATTGGCTTAATAAGCATGCTTTTTCATATATGGCTGGGAGTCCGGTTTAATAAAAAAGTTATTTGTTTTCCACAAAGTGTTGGGCCAGTATATAGTCAACTGGATGCATGGATATTAAAAAAAGTTTTATCAAAAGTTGCCCTTTTCATCGCGAGAGAAACAAAAACATATCAGTATTTAACTCGAGAGTTAGGATTGACCAATGTTGTCGAGAGTCTGGATGTTGCATTTTCCTTAAAGCCTACTAATTCTTATCTTGGAAAAAAAGAGCATACACAATATGACAGCGTGATTGGGGTAACGGTTTTGGATTGGCAGTTTGCGATAAAAAGTTCGACTAATAAGGATATCTCTCATTATTTAAAAACAATTGCCAATGTGTTTTTGATATTATCTAAATCTCAAAAAATTAAAGTTATTATTTTCCCCCAGGTCACAGTAGGCGAAGGTGATAGCGATATTTTGGTGTCCGAAAAATTAAAGTCTCTTTTAGGAGATATGAGTGTAGAAGTATTTAGCCTTCCTAAAAAACTTGATCCTCAACGATTAATGGCGACATATGGTGATGTTGATTTATTCATCGGATCTAGGATGCATTCGACTATTTTTGCATTAGCATCATGTTGCCCTACGATAGGCTTGGCATATCAACCAAAAACGACATTTACGTTCAAATTACTTGGTCTCAAAGAAAATGTATTGCCGGTTGATGCTTTTTCAGAAAAAGATTTATTAGACCTCATTCAGAAGGTCAAAATGGATCGTGGGATTACCGATAAAATTAAAATGCACAATGAAAGCATAATAAAGATTATTTCAGAGAATACTCACTAAGTTTGCAGAAAAACGCTACTTAGATTTAACAATAAAGAAAAATCAACTATTTTAATTTAGTTGCAATGAATATGGAAAAACACAAGAGTGTATTAATGATAGGCCCATTTCCCGACCCCATAACTGGAAATAGTTTATCTAATAGCATTATTTTTCAAGGGTTAAAGAAAAGAGGAATACCTGTTGATTTTGTAAGCACGGCGACGGAATTTTCCGAAAAGTTAGGAAAATTTTCATTTTCAAAGCTTTTTTTCTTTTTGAAAATGTATGTTTACATCTGTAGGGTTTTTTTTTCATCCGTGATTTATATAACGCCAGGTCAAACATTCCTGGGAGTCATTAAATATTCCCCCTTTATTATTTGTTCTAAATTACTAGGAAAAAAAATTGTTCTTCATGTGCATGGCAATTATATTCATCAAGAATATAGGGGCTTAAGCTCCCTGAAAAAAAAGATTTATCACTTCATTTTATCTTTTGCAAATAAAGGGATTGTACTCTCGCCCATGCTAAGGAATAATCTTGAGCCGTTCTTGGACGAAAGTGATATTCATGTGGTTTTCAATTTTGTAGAAAACTCTATTTTAGAAGGTCGCCCCGTCAAAAAATTTCATGAGCTGAGGATTATATACCTGAGTAACTTAATGACGGAAAAAGGGATTTTCGAGTTGCTCGATGCATTGCTAATCTTAAAAAAAAAAGGTATAGCGTATAGGGCAAGAATCGCTGGAAATATACCGCCTAACTTAAAAGAAAGGGTTGAAGTAAAACTGCAGGCAATTCTTGATACAACAGAATATTTAGGTGTTATCAAGGGAGCAGCAAAGGTGCGATTGCTCGAATGGGGAAATGCTTTTGTGCTGCCTACGTATTATTTAACTGAAGGGCAGCCAATTTCTATTCTTGAAGCAATGGCTACAGGGAATATAGTACTCACTACGAACCAAGGAGGTATTCCGGATATTTTTTCGAAAAGGAATGGTTATTTTATAGAAAAGCGAAGCAGTAAAGATATAGCAGACAAACTGATTGAGCTAAATATGCTTGATCAGGGTACCATGATGTCTTTTTCAAATACGAATATGAAACACGTAAAAAAATTTACTGAAGAAAAGTTTGTTGAAAATGTTTTGAAAGTAATAAATGCGGTATGTTAAGCTCTGGTGGCCTTGATTGTTGATCAAAATATAAAATATGTCGTAGGTTTTTGTGAAAATACTAATTTTTGGCCTTAATTACGCTCCTGAGTTAATAGGAACTGGGAAATATTCCGGTGAATTAGGTGCATGGCTTTCTGGGCATGAACATGATGTGAGAGTAATTTGTGCCCCCCCATATTATCCAGACTGGAAGGTAAAAAAGGGTTATCACTCTTGGGCATACTGTGTTGAGCTTATGGGTGGTGCAAAAGTTTTTCGTGCGCCCCTATATGTCCCCAAAAAACCTAACGTATTATCCCGATTAGTTCATCTATTTAGCTTCTCTATTTCGAGTATTCCACTATTAGTTTTAAATATGTTCTGGAAGCCTGATTTGGTAATTACGGTAGTACCTACCTTATTTACTACTCCTGGAGCATTGTTGTTTTCAAAGTTTTCGGGAGCAAAGAGTTTGCTCCATATTCAGGATTTCGAGTTGAATGCAATGCAAGGGCTGGGTATGGGAAAGAATGGAATATTTTCTATGTTAGGGTTTAGATTTGAATCCTGGATTATGCGTCGTTTTGATGCTGTTTCAACCATTTCACACAGTATGGTTAAAACAGCTAACAAAAAGTTGAGGAACCGTGTTCAGGTATTTTATTTTCCTAATTGGGTTGATGTTGATTTTGTAAAGCCTGATGTTGATGACAAAATATTTCGGGATAAATGGGGGATTTCCAGAAATACCAAAGTCGTAATTTATTCAGGAAACCTTGGAGAAAAGCAAGGGCTTGAATTAGTATTAGCCGCTGCTGAGAGAATGACTGAGCAGGCGGATGTTTTATTTCTAATCATTGGGTCTGGAGCGGCAAAGGAACGCTTAATTGACCAGGCTAGGTTATTAAAGTTAAAAAATATCAGTTTTTATCCAATTCAACCTTATCATTTATTACCTGCATTGATGGCGCTAGGAGATATTTTTCTTGTCGTTCAAAAAAAAGGGGTGGCTGATGCAGTTTTACCATCAAAAGTGACAACTATTTTGTCAGCGGGGAAAACCGCACTCATAACGGCTGAAGAAAATACCGAGCTGGGTGTGTTATGTACGGAATTTCCGGGTATTGCACGTAGAGTGCTACCGGAGAATGTGGATTTGTTTGTTGAGACTCTTGAGTTTATGTTGGCAGAGGTTGATGTACATAATAGAAAAAAGAATCCAATAGCACGAGAGTATGCTGAAAATTTCCTGGATAAACAAACGACCTTAGATCAATTTGCGAGCTGTTTAGATTTGTTGGTCGAAAAATCATAAGTCAGGCACGGGTCGGGTAACGTCGCCCAATGTGTTTTTTTGTGGGAAGTTGTAAATGAGAATACTTTTATTTGGTAAAAAAGGTCAGGTGGGGTGGGAATTACAGCGTAGTCTAGCTCCTTTGGGGGCGGTCGTAGCATTGTGTAGAGACAGCAAAGATTTCTGTGGCGACTTTATGAACCTTGAGGGATTAGTCGATACGGTGAGGCGGCTGAAACCAGACGTTATTGTCAATGCTGCCGCACATACCGCTGTAGATAAAGCTGAAAGTGAGCCAGAATTGGCTCAAACTATTAATATAGATGCCCCAAACGTTTTGGCGAGGGAAGCTAAGTTATTGAATGCATGGTTAGTTCATTATTCAACTGACTATGTTTTTGACGGCAGTGGAATTGCTGCATGGGCAGAAACCGCTTCTACAGGGCCTTTGAGCGTATATGGCGCCACTAAATTGGCAGGGGAAGAGGCTGTTCGACGTTCTGGGTGCAAGTATCTCATCTTTCGTACCAGTTGGGTCTATGGCGCACGGGTTAATAATTTTGCTAAAACAATGATTCGTTTAGCGCAAGAGCGCGACGATCTTAGCGTAATTGATGATCAGGTTGGCGCACCCACAGGGGCAGATTTGTTGGCAGATATCACCGCGCATGCGATTCGTTCGGCCCAACTACGGCCTGAGCTAAGTGGGTTGTATCATCTGGCAGCTGCAGGAGAAACTTCGTGGTATGGTTATGCACGATTTGTGTTGGAATTTGCTAGAAAACTGGGCGTTAACTTAAAGGTGGCACCTGAGGCTATAGAGCCAGTGCCGACAAGTGCATTTCCCACACCAGCTCAGCGACCAAGGAACTCACGTTTAGACACTGCTAAATTCCAAAAAAGTTTCAATATGAATCTTCCTCACTGGCAAGCGGGTGTGGCTCGAATGATTACAGAAATTTTAGAGAGGCAATGAAAATGCAACGAAAAGGTATTATTCTGGCTGGTGGTTCGGGTACCCGTTTATATCCTGTAACCAAAGTGATATCAAAGCAATTGCTGCCGATTCATGACAAGCCGATGATTTACTATCCTCTAAGTACCTTGATGTTAGCTGGGGTTATAGATATTTTGGTTATCAGTACTCCGCAAGATACTCCACGATTTCAAGAGCTGCTTGGTGATGGTGGCGATTGGGGGCTTAATTTGCAATACGCGATCCAGGCCAGTCCCGATGGTTTGGCGCAAGCTTTTATTATAGGGAAGAACTTTATTGGTGCAAATCCCTCCGCATTAGTACTGGGGGATAATATTTTTTATGGGCATGATTTACAAGGAATGCTTGTGTGCGCAACAAGTCAGCCTGAAGGGGCAACTGTATTTGCTTATCATGTGCAAGATCCGGAGCGTTATGGGGTTGTCGCTTTTGATGAGCTGGGTGTTGCAACTTCCTTAGAAGAAAAGCCCATCAAGCCGAAAAGTAATTATGCTGTCACAGGGCTTTATTTCTATGATAATCAGATTGTAGATATTGCAAGTAGCCTTAAGCCTTCGGCTCGAGGTGAGTTGGAAATAACCGATGTAAACCGAATTTATCTGGAAAGAAATCAATTACAAGTAGAAACTATGGGTCGAGGGTATGCCTGGCTTGATACAGGTACGCATGCAAGCTTGAATCAGGCCAGTACATTCATCGAAACCATTGAGAGTCGACAAGGGTTAAAAGTTTCATGTCCAGAAGAAATTGCCTATCGTAGTGGTTTTATTAATGCTGAAAAATTACAACAATTAGCGGAACCCTTAGCAAAAAATACTTATGGCCAGTACTTGATGCAAATACTTAAAGATGACGGTATTTTATGATTGTCACTACAACGGCAATTCCTGATATTATTATTTTAGAGCCTAAGGTGTTTGGTGATAGCAGAGGCTTTTTTCTTGAGAGCTATAATCAAAACGCATTTAATCAAGCTATTGGCCAAAAGGTGCAATTTGTTCAAGATAACCACAGTCGTTCGGCACAAGGGGTATTACGAGGCCTCCATTACCAAATTCAACAGCCTCAAGGGAAAGTGGTGAGAGTGGTTGGAGGTGCTGTATTTGATGTGGCAGTGGATATACGCAAATCTTCTCCAACGTTTGGAAGTTGGGTGGGTATAGAATTAAGTGAAGAAAATGGTAGGCAAGTCTGGATTCCCGCTGGATTTGCTCATGGTTTTATGGTGTTAAGTGAAACGGCTGATTTTCTTTACAAGACCACCGATTATTACGCGCCAGAATACGAGCGGTGTTTGGCCTGGAATGACCCTGATGTCGGCATAGCCTGGCCGGAGAATTTTGAATTTCAGCTATCAGAAAAAGATCAGCAAGGAATTTCTTTAAAGAATGCAGAAGTGTTTGGTTGATTTGCATTTTTAAGAATCATCATCAGCTGTAGAATATATTGGGCGGCAGTTTGCTCAATATTTTTCTGATCAATCGTCGTTAGCATTTGCCTCAATTCTCTATAATCACCATGGCTTATAATATGTTTATACCTGTTATGGAATTGAATAAGACAATTAATTGACAATTCCTCGAGCAGCATTTTTTTCCAGCGATACAAGACGTGTACGCGCTGGATAAAATTTCCCCTAAGCAGTGGGTCGTCGAGCCTGCCTTCGTTTTCAACAGGAAGCAGGGGGGTGATGCGCATCATTTCTTTGGCGTAAATACCGGTGCCCTTTCTGTGGGGTGTGCTGTTTTCATAAACTTTGACTTTTTCCATGCCGCAACTGGGTGAGTCGTTTTTCAAAATATATCCAAAAAGGTTTTGGTGTAGTTGCTTTTGTTGGAATGCATAATTGCGTAAGGAGTCGGTTAAATCTTTTTCGGGGTTTTCGGTGTCAATGCAGCGTATATCGTTATTTTTATTGACTAAGTGAATCGGTGTTCTCGGTATACCAAGTCCAATACCAACTTCAGGGCAAAATGGATGAAATTCAAAGTAGTGTCCTAAGGTGCCGATAATAGTAGTATTGCTTTTATGGCTGCCGTCATAGCGGACAGGGTGTCCGATTAAACAGCTACTGATGCCGATGGGTATCTTTCTCATGGGTAGCGCCTTGTCTTCATTAAAAAGCAACTCGTTATAAATTTTGTGCAGCAGTCGCATGAAGTATACTCTCCACATCGCTAAAATTGTGACTTTCAGTCTATTCTTTTGCTGGCAGGCAGTGATACTGACGTATTGTTTAGGAAGCGAAGCGACAGTTTCAATGCTCGTTCTCGCAGTAGAGAACGCGCAAAAGCCAAGCACGAGCGGGGCGAAGTTGCAGATAATAGTTTCTGAAATTTATCTTTGTAATTAATTTCATGTTACTATATTCGGTTAGCTTTTAATTAAGCATCGGCTTAGCACTACTCTTTCTCTACAGGCATCCTTAATGACCAATAAAACGACAACGCATCATCCTGCGTTTCATGAATTAAATCTTATTCCCCCTGTCCTAAAAGCACTGGAGATTGCAGGCTATGAATCGCCTACACCTATCCAGGCAAAAATCATCCCGTATATGATGGCGGGCAAGGATGTGCTGGGCCAGGCACAAACGGGAACTGGTAAAACTGCGGCTTTCGCTTTACCCATTTTGTCACGTATTGATATCAAAAAGGTCCAGCCGCAAGTTCTGGTGCTTGCACCTACTCGCGAGTTGGCGATACAGGTTGCTGAGGCATTTCACAATTATGCTTCGCAACTAAAAGGTTTTCATGTTATCCCCATTTATGGCGGCCAGGAATATGGTGGCCAGATTAGACAGCTGAAGCGTGGAGTGCATGTCGTGGTAGGTACGCCAGGTAGGGTGATGGATCATATGCGCAAAGGCACACTTAAACTTGGTGGTCTCAAAACTCTGGTGCTGGATGAAGCGGATGAAATGTTGCGTATGGGTTTTATTGATGATGTTGAATGGGTATTGGAGCAGATCCCCGAGCAACGGCAAATCGCCTTATTTTCAGCTACTATGCCCACAGCAATTCGACGTATTGCCGAAAAATATTTGCAAGACCCGGAGCAGATTACTATTAAAGTAAAAACTACTACCGCAGAAACAATTCGACAACGTTTCTGGATGGTCAGTGGTGTACATAAACTGGATGCTTTAACGCGCATTCTTGAAGGAGAACCTTTTGAGGCTATCATTATTTTTGTTCGTACAAAAACTGCGACCATAGAATTGGCAGAGAAGTTGGAAGCTAGAGGCTATGCTTCCGCAGCACTAAATGGTGACATTGCTCAAAATCAACGAGAACGCACTATCAACCGACTAAAAAAAGGGCAGCTGGATATTTTGGTTGCTACCGATGTAGCGGCCCGTGGCTTGGATGTGGAGCGCGTTAGTCATGTTATCAATTACGATATTCCTTATGATACAGAAGGTTATGTGCATCGTATTGGCCGTACAGGAAGGGCTGGCCGGAGCGGTGAAGCCATTTTATTTGTTTCTCCTAGAGAAAAAAGATTGTTGCGCGCTATAGAAAAAGCGACCAATAAAAGAATTGAACCGATGGTGTTGCCATCAACTGAAATTATTAATGATCAGCGCATAGCCAAATTTTATCAAAGAATTACTGATACCTTGGCGGCTGAGAATCTGGAATTTTACACCAGCCTACTGGAACAATATCAACAGGAACACGATATTCCTGCAATGGAGATTGCTGCGGCTTTGGTCAAGATGGTTCAGGGTGGCAAACCCCTTCTAATAAAGCATCAGCCCGAAAAAAGAAAGCCCGAAGGTGACTGGAATCAGGATAAAAGTGCCTCCCCCAAAAGGCAAGGAGGCTCGAAACTACCCGAGCAATTACATAGGTTTCGTATTGAGGTCGGCAGGGATCATGATGTAAAACCTGGCAATATTGTAGGTGCTATTGCTAATGAAGGAAATCTTGATAGCAAACAAATCGGCCAAATCGAGATTTATGATGATTTCAGTTATGTTGATTTACCCGCCGATCTTCCTGATGCCACCCTTAATGCCTTAAAAAAGGCTTGGGTAGCAGGTCAACAATTGAAACTCTCTATTACTGACTTTAAAGCCACTGCTCTCGGAGGTAGCAAAAAGAAAGGGAAGGCTAAAAAGCGCCGGGCACGATAATTCACCCAACAACCTTAAATTGACCAACCAGCGCTTGAATATTAGAAGATAGTTGTGCCAGGTTGGCGCTACTTTCTGAAATTTGTTGTGAGCCTTGTGCTGCTTGATGAGTTTCCTGATTGATCTGTTCAACATTTTGACTCATCGATTCAGCAACAGAAGATTGTTGTTCTGATGCGCTGGCAATATGTTTACACATTTCATCTATTTCTGTAATAGAGTCAATAATGGCGGTTAAAAAGGTGCTTTCTCTTTGTGTTTCTTCGACGGTGCTGGCCGTCCGTTTTTGCCCTGCCTGCATGACATTGACCGCAGTCGTTGCACCTGACTGCAACTGCTCGATCATTTCTTGAATTTCCTGGGTAGATTCTTGAGTGCGGCTGGCTAAAGTTCTTACCTCATCGGCAACCACTGCAAACCCTCTGCCTTGTTCTCCAGCTCTTGCCGCCTCAATTGCGGCATTTAGTGCCAACAGATTGGTTTGCTCGGCAATACCTCGGATAACATCCAAAACAGAGCCAATTTTTTCGCTATCATCGGCAAGGTTTTGTACGGCATCGGTCGCCGTGCTAAATTCTTCAGATAAGGTATTTATTGCCTGAACGGTTTTATTAATGACCGATGATCCTGCTGATGCATTGGAATGTGCGGCCTCCGTTGCTTTGGCGGTACTTTGAGCGCTATGAGCCACTTCCTGGGTAGTTGCAGCCATCTCAGTCATCCCAGATGCAACTTGCTCGATTTCAGATTGTTGTTTTAAAGCGCCTTGGGTTGATTGTTCACTGGTTACGGACATTTGCTCAGCCGCAGAAGCAAGTTGTTCTATGGATATTTCCAGTTCCTGTATGACATCCCCAAATTGCGAAGCCATATTATTGAACGATTGTGCGACTTCGGCAAATTGATCCTTATTATCCAATTGTAATCGTGTTGTTAGATTACCGGAAGCTAATTCAGACGAAGCCGCTTTTAATTTTGTAATGGCAGTCATAAAAGATTGATAAAATCCGGAAAACAAATAAACGGCTAGTAATAACATACCGGCAACCATGATGGAAAGCATGATCATTTTGTTGGAGTAATTATCTGTTCGTTGTTGCAACAGCTTGTCTAATTCGGGTGCAAGCTGATCCAGAAGCTGGAAGTTTTCTGAAATCGTTTTTGTCCCACGCTCAAAAATCGAAGCTGAAGGAATACTGATGAATTCTTTGTTTAAAATTTCACTTTCCAGTAATTGTATATAGCTTTCTGAGAGTGATAGGGCTTGTCTGGTTTCGTCATTGACGAGGGCGAAAACCCCTGGATTCGCTCGAAACAAAACTTCTGAGCCACGTTTGAGCTCAGCAATATTTTGTTGTACTGTAGATAGCAATGCCGCTAACTTGATACTTTGTTGTTGATTGACTGTTTGTTGGGCGGCAAACCCTGAAGCCAGACCTCGTGCCTGACCTAAATTTTCTACCATGTTTGGCAATAATGAGACAATGGTATTCATAATATAGTAGCTGTCCAGCTTGGGATCCAGTGCTAAATTGGAGGTATCACCAATATGTTTAGCCAGTTCCAGGACAT
>JAUXDP010000030.1 GCA_030618325.1 Methylococcaceae bacterium
TATTATTCATGGTGGACTCCTCTTTACTTCGTTAAAAACTGTTGGTGCATTATGACACCGTGGAAGGGAGAGGAGTCCATATCATCAACCTACATATTTCCTTAATTTAATGGCCGTGGCGGTTACGGGTGGGAATTTCTAGTGGCTGATTTTGTGCCGCTAGCCACATTGCTGAAACAGTTGCAGATGTAGCTATGCAGCTGTTAAAGCATCTTGCTCTCGACAAAAAACAACTCGTCTTTAATTCTGAAGCCGTGGCCTCGCGAAAATATGTCCGATTCTAGTGTGGCTAAGGCAACGACGCTCTACTTACGTTTCTATCTTCGGACTCAGTTCAAGGCTAGCGATGCAATAAGACTGATACATCATTAGAGCCATTATTGGCGGTAACTAAATCAGGTAAATCATCTTCATTGATGTCCACGATAACCACTGAACTAGGTAAAATGCCTGTTGCAAAATGGGAAGGTCCCTCAAACAGCCCATCGCCAAGACCAAACAATACTGAAACAGACGAATTATTAGTCGTTACTATATCGGGTATCTTATCGCCATTAATATCGGCTATAGCCGTAGAATATAGGTCTTCACCAGCAACGAAGGTCTCCTGCTGCCCGAATGTTCCATCTCCCAAGCCTGGTAATATTGAAACATCACCCGAGCTGAAATTAGCGGTAACCAAATCAAGAAGCTGATCCCCGTTAACATCTGCTATTTTCACTGACAAAGGCGCATCACCTGCAGCAAAACTTATTTCTGATTCAAAGGTTCCATCACCTTTACCCAATAACACGGAAACATCGTCAGAGAACTGATTAGCCGTAACTAGATCGGTCAGCTGATCGTTATTTACATCAGCTACTGCCACTGACCAGGGCCATTTTCCGGCAGCAACGCGTGTCTGTGTTTTGAACGTGCCATCACCCAGGCCCAGTAATATCGAAACATCATCGGAACGCCAGTTAGCCGAGACCAGGTCGGGAATCTGATCTCCGTTAAAATCGGAAACGGCAAGGGACCACGGATTATTACCCGCTTGAAAACGCACCTCTGGATTGAAGGTACCGTCGCCGTTCCCCAGTAACACCGAGATATCGTCAGATCCTCCGTTAGCTGTCAGTAAATCAATAATTTGATCGTTATTGACATCCGCTAATGCAATAGATCTTGGACCTTCTCCTACCGCAAAATGTAACTCTGAGCTAAAAGAACCATCTCCTAGCCCCAGTAAAACTGAAACATCATCGGATGACACATTGGCGGTAACCAGATCAATTATCTGATCATTATTCACATCCATTGCTTGAACTGAATCTGGTGCATCACCGGCGGCTAAGCGCACATGCCCTCCAGTAGCCCCATTTCCCAGTAAAACCAGAATATCATTAGAACCACCATTTGCTGTGACTAAATCAAGTATTTTATCGTTATTAACATCTGCCACAGCGACCGATGTTGGCTCCATTCCTGTAGCATAAGGAATCGGTGGTCTGAAAGTGCCGTTACCCCGTCCAGACAAAATTAATATTTCATCCGTCCAATAACTCGTAGTAACCAGATCGGCTATTTGATCGTCATCGATATCTGCTACGACTATTGATCCAGGCCCATCACCTGCTGAAAAGCGCTGCTCTATACTAAATTCGCCATTACTCTGGCCCAATAATACCGAGACATCATCGGATCGAAAATTAGTGGTAACCAGGTCGAGTAGCTGGTCGCCATTAATATCAGCAACTGAAATTGAGTTAGGGAAATCTCCAACCTGCAAGTTGGTGGGGGCAGAGAATGAACCAAAGTCTTGGGCCAACAATATCGAAATAGAATTAGAAAACTGATTAGCGGTTACTAAATCAGGCTTCTGATCACTATTGATATCAACTACCGTAATCGAAACCGGACCACTTCCCGTTGGAACCCGAATTTCCGCGTTAAAAGAGCTGTCACCCTGACCAAATAATACCGAAACATCATTAGATCGAAAATTTGCCGTAACCAAGTCGACTATTTGATCGTCATTAACATCTGTAATAACAATTGAATGCGGCCAGTCCCCGGCTGCATAACGAACCTGGGTGCCGAATTGTCCTGTACCGTCACCCAGTAACACTGAGATGTCATCTGAACCACCATTAGCGGTAACCAGATCAGGTAGCTGATCACCATTGATATCCGCAATTGCTATCGAATCTGGCTTATCTCCAACCAGGAAATGCGCCGGGACACCAAATGTTCCATCCCCTTGCCCTAATAACACTGAAGCATCATTGGACAGGCGGTTAGCCGTAATCATGTCTATTAGCTGGTCACCATTGATATCAGCCAGGGCAACTGAAGTCGGTTCATTTCCAACTAAAGTTTTGTGGATATGCCCCGGATAAAGTAAAGAATTTGGTTGCGTAATGATTTGACCGAAATTTTCTTTTACCTGTTGAAAATCATCAAAATCGATCGCTCCATCATCATTCAAATCAGCTATCTGACACTTTGGAAGCAGGATTAAATTCTGTTTAAAACAGCGCGCTACAACAGTAAGGTCTAAGCTATCCACTACACCATCGTTATTGATGTCAGAGTTACCTTGCCCCTGTGCAATATGGGAAATAAAAACCAGAGTAAAGGCGAAGGTTTGCATTAAAAATTTTATATTCATAGGGGGGTAGTAATGTGATTACTAAATCAAAAATAATGGAAGTAGTTATTTTGTATGTCGAAAAATACTTAGCCCAACAAGGCTCAATAAAGCGGGTGTAAACATAGCCAACGCTGCAGGCAACGGCACACTGCTAACTGTGGCATTGTTGATAGCATCTACAGCAATTGAACTAGGAATCAAATTGTCTCCTACGCCCATCAGATTTACTTTATTTAGATTTACAGGACTTTCACCGCGATCTTTTATCTTAAAAGTAACTGTAGCTAATAAACCTTGCAGATCATGATTAGAATTTCCAAACGCAAACAAGCTGAAATTCACTTTATTTGAATCTATTTTCTTGTCGACATTTTCTCCGAATTCACCTGTTAAAAAATTGCCTTTGGTTACTGCTTGGGCTTCGAGAACTTGGGAATTAAATGTAATATCGAATTCATAACTTTGAATGATAGACTGGGATTGCACCTGATCAATTACCACAGCAACATCAAATGTTTCGTTAATATCAAAATCGGCTGTATTTTGTATTCCCAGCAACACGGGATTTAGATCCAGAGAAACACTGACAGCCATCGCCTGGGACGATAAAGCTGATAAAAATAATAATGTATAGATGCGCATTTAGATTCCCAATTTAAAGTTCTCGGTACTTGCCATTAACAATCACATGCGTGACTGTTAGAGATGCTAAGCAAGTTAAAGCTACTGTAGTCATCTACAGTAAGCTTTTTCAACGTAATACTGCAAAATGAATGAGTATTAAACGATACCGTGGAGTTTAAAGATATATTACCCTTGTATGGACACCTCTATTAATTCATGACTGGCATCTACACGCTTAAAATATTCGGTAACTGCGTTGAAAATCTTGTTAATAGCCTGCTATTAACTGCAATCTTCGCCTTGTTCTCAAATATTTTAAACGCATATCTGCTCAGCCAGAATTAATAGAGATGCCCTAATGATGTAAAGTACTTTGTTTTTTGTAATTATTCCATCAAGTTAGCACACTAACATTATTACATCTATCCCATCAAGGAAAAGTTGAATGACTAGTCAAACTAAGGTCCAATTGAGTTGATTGGCTTTTCTTCTTAATGCTCTAATATATTCCATTAAATCAGTTTGTTGGGGGGGTAATTCAGCACTAGGTTCTTCGTCAGCTTACAAATTTTAGAAAAAGTTATTAGCTGCCGAATCTGAGACACCCGCTTTATTCAAAGTCAAACTTATTATCATGGTAAGCATGTTGAGATGTAATGCTTATCGATTGTTGAGGTATAATTCTTTTGTCATAGCTACTAATGATACATAACCTTCGTTGATTTCGATTCCTTTATTTTTAAATCAAGAACATAAGTGTGGGTATCTGGATAATCGAATCGAGCAGTCCGCATTTGTTCATCCTGATTGTTCGCTTTCAGGCCCAATTTACAGCCAGCTTTTAGAGCATGGCTTTCGTAGAAGTGGAGATTTGGTCTACAAACCACTTTGTCGACAATGTTCAGCCTGTATTCCAGTTAGAATTGCAGTTGATGATTTTCGACCCTCTCGAAGTCAAAAGCGGATTTTACGAAATGAGAGATTAGTTTCTGTAAAAGTAAAGTCCCAAGCATTTGAACAGATTCATTACGACCTTTATTTGAAATACCAACAGACAAGACATACTGGGGGAGGGATGGCTGATTCCGACCCGGAAGAATATTTCAACTTTCTCTCAAGTTCCTGGTGCAATTCTCTGTTTGTGGAGTTTTATTTAGATGACACGCTGGTTGCAATAGCCGTTGTCGATCAATTGAATAATGCACTATCTGCGGTATATACTTTTTTTGATCCTGAGTTTTCTAAGTATAGCTTAGGAACTTATGCGGTATTGTGGCAGATTCAATATGCACAAAAATTGCATCTGCCATGGTTGTATCTTGGCTATTGGATTAAGGGTTGCCAAAAAATGTCTTATAAAAGTAAATTTCGGCCATTTCAGGCATATATTGATGAAGAATGGCGGCAATTTGATGAGGATGAGGGAGGGTGAATATTTAATTTCTTTGCCCCTTTTCTCTAAGAACCTGATCAAGATCTACTGTGCCACCGTCAGTTACGCCTGGGGTGGTGTCCGTAATCTCCATTTACTTCAGGGGGCCTCTAATAATTCGAATTTTTGCTCGAGTTCAATGCGGATGATTTTCGAGAATCGCAATGTATAAGGGATACATGAGGATTGCAGGAAATCATCCAACGCCGAAACCGGACAAAAAGGCAATTATTAGAGGTTCCCTTCATGTAAACTCCGGTTTCTGCGCTCCGTTCGCACGTAACGATCTTGAAATAGATTCTATCGAGTTGAGCGGTGACATTATTGATCCTCAATAGATTGTTTCTATGTTAATATAGTGAGTTATTTTATTATTTACTCAAAAACTAGAAATGGCTAAAGAAGATCAAATTGAAATGGAAGGCAAGGTTATAGAAACCTTGCCAAATGCGATGTTTCGCGTTGAACTAGAGAACGGTCACGTGGTAACAGCGCATATTTCCGGCAAAATGCGCAAACATTACATTCGCATTTTAACCGGAGATTCTGTAAAAGTTGAAATGACTCCTTACGATTTAACTAAGGGCCGTATTACATTTCGTATGCGTTAAGTATTGTTTTATACAGCATCCTTTTTTAGGATTGCTCGCTATTTTCCGGAATACTGAGCTCTTTACTTTCAATCGTAAACGTCAGTTTTTTGTCTTCTACGAAAATTCGCACATGGCCGCCATTGGCCAGTTTTCCAAATAATAAATCATTTGCCAGAGGCTTTTTGATTTCCTCTTGAATCAATCTGGCCATCGGGCGTGCGCCCATTTTAGGGTCACAGCCATGTTCTGCTAGCCAAAGCCGTGCGTCTGGGTCTAAGGACAACGTCACATGCTTATCAGCTAATAATGTTTCCAGTTCAAAAATGAACTTGTCGACGACATTACCTACGATGCTAATATCCAGCGGTTTAAACTGAATGATGGCATCCAGACGATTGCGGAATTCAGGGGAAAAAGCTTTTTCCACCACCCTCATACTGTCGCTACTGTGTTCCTGTTTGGTAAAACCAATGGATGCGCGGCTACCTTCCTCGGCTCCTGCATTGGTGGTCATGACCATGATAATATTTCTGAAATCGGTTTTACGGCCGTTATTATCGGTTAATGTGCCATGATCCATAACCTGCAATAACAAATTAAAGACATCGGGGTGAGCTTTTTCCAATTCATCCAGTAATAACACTGCATGCGGATTTTTGTTGACTTGTTCGGTCAACAGGCCGCCCTGATCGTAACCTACATAACCTGGGGGTGCTCCAATCAAGCGTGATACGGTATGTCTTTCCATATATTCAGACATATCGAAACGGATCAGCTCTACGCCTAGAATTTTTGCCAATTGTTTGGTTACTTCCGTTTTGCCAACGCCTGTAGGGCCAGCGAACAAGAAGGAACCAATGGTTTTTGTGGTATCTCTTAAACCGGCTCTGGACATTTTAATGGCAGACGCCAGGGCAGTGATAGCCTCATCCTGGCCGAACACCAGCATTTTAAGGTTTTTCTCAAGATCTAGTAGTTTGTCTTTATCATTTGAAGAAACCGATCTAGGTGGAATTCTTGCTATTTTGGCAACAATACTTTCAATTTCAGGGGTGTCAATAAGTTTTTTGCGATCATCTTCGGGTAGTAAACGCTGGCCTGCCCCTGCTTCATCAATGACATCAATGGCTTTATCAGGTAGCTGGCGGTCTGTAATATAACGATCCGATAATTCGGCAGCAACGCGCAGTCCTTCTATTGAATATTTAATATCGTGGTGTTCTTCAAAGCGGGATTTAAGTCCCTGTAAAATCTTGAAGGTATCATCGACAGAGGGTTCCACTATATCCACTTTTTGAAAACGTCTGGCCAATGCATGGTCTTTTTCAAAAATACCCCGATATTCTTGATAGGTTGTTGAACCTATACAGCGTAATTGACCCGAAGCCAGCATCGGTTTGATTAAATTGGATGCATCCATGACGCCGCCAGATGCGGAGCCTGCGCCAATAATGGTGTGAATCTCGTCAATAAATAAAATTGACTGAGGTTCTTTTTTTAGCTGGCCCATGAGTGCTTTAAGGCGTTTTTCAAAGTCACCCCGGTATTTTGTGCCGGCAACTAGAGCCCCCAAATCCAAGGAGTAAATAACGCTGCCAATTAAAACATCGGGGATGTCTTCTTCAACGATTTTCTTTGCTAGAC
This sequence comes from Methylococcaceae bacterium, assembly GCA_030618325.1. Taxonomy (GTDB): domain Bacteria; phylum Pseudomonadota; class Gammaproteobacteria; order Methylococcales; family Methylomonadaceae; genus JALSJK01. The sequence continues at coordinate 6,929 of JAUXDP010000030.1, forward strand.
CTTCCGCGATCGCAGTTTTTCCTACTCCCGCTTCTCCTACTAAAAGAGGGTTGTTTTTTCTGCGACGACACAGGATTTGGATGGTGCGTTCAAGCTCTTCTTCTCTACCAATCAGAGGATCAATTTTCCCTTCAACGGCTTCTTGATTCAGGTTGGTTGCAAATTTCTCCAGTGGGCTTTCAGGTTGTTCCTGCACATTGGGGTCTGTTCCTTCAATGCCTGGGTTTGCGTCAGAGTCAGTTTCATCGCTCTGGGTGGACTTGGACACACCGTGAGCAAGGAAATTAACGACATCAAGGCGATTGAGATCTTGTTTGTGTAATAGATAAATGGCGTGGGAATCCTGTTCGCTAAATAATGCAACCAATAAATTAGCACCTGTGACCTCTTTTTTATCTGAAGCCTGAACGTGAAAGACCGCTCTTTGCAGAACTCTCTGAAAACCAAGTGTTGGTTGTGTTTCGCGTTGTATATCTTTTGGAATCAGGGAAATAGTTTCATCTATGAACTGCGTCAGTTCACCGCGTAAGGCATTGATGTTGCAATTGCAGGCGTTTAAAACCGTAATCGCCGAATTATTATCCAGCAATGCCAACAGTAGATGCTCGACAGTTATAAATTCATGACGCTTTTCATGGGCATTTTTAAATGCTTGATTTAAAGTATATTCAAGTTCTTTGTTCAGCATAGTTGCTCCTGGTTATGCTTCTTCCATTGAGCACAGTAATGGATGTTGATTTTCTTGGGAAAAATCATTAACAATCTGTACTTTGGTTTCTGCGACATCTTTGGAAAAAACTCCACATACACCTATGCCGCGCGTGTGAACATGTAACATTACTTGAGTTGCTTTTTCTTCGGGCATGGCGAAGAAATTAACCAATACTTCGATTACAAAATCCATGGGAGTGAAATCATCATTGATTAGCACCACCTTATATAAAGGTGGTTTTTTTAGTTTTGGTTTTGCTTCCTGAACTGCAAGACCACCTTCATGGTCTTCAGTTGGATTTGATTCACTCATAGTCAAAATGATAACGTAGTGTTTATATATTACCCTATAATATAGGGGGTGTTGATGGTATTTTCAATAGAAAAATATCATATTTTTAAATAGAGTGATCTACTGCACCTTTGCCCTGGATAAGTTAATGATTTGGAAGCCACATGTTACTGTTGCCGCTGTAATTGAGCGGGAAAAGCGTTTTTTATTGGTTGAGGAAGAAACTTCGAATGGCTTAGCTTTTAACCAACCCGCAGGGCATTTAGAGGAAAGTGAGGATCTGATTGCCGCAGTAAAGCGAGAGGTCTGTGAAGAAACAGCTTGGCAGTTTGAGCCTGAAACTGTGGTTGGCATTCAGCTATGGCGGAAGGCACCAAACGATCCCAGTTTTTTGAGGGTCTGCTTTGCTGGGTCGTGTCATTCCCATGATCCCGAACAGGAACTGGATGAAGGGATCGTTACTACGCACTGGCTTACCCGTACAGAAATTGCCGAGCGGCAAGCGCGGCTGCGGAGTGCCTTGGTGTTGCTTTCTGTAGATCAATACTTAAATGGGGAGCATTATCCTTTATCTATGCTTAAGTCTTTGCTTGATTATGGCTCATGAGTAAAAATATTATCGTTGGAATGTCCGGTGGTGTGGATTCAGCTGTCACCGCATTGAAATTGCTTGAGGAAGGTCATCAAGTTACCGGTTTGTTTATGAAAAACTGGGAGGAAGATGATGGCACAGAATACTGTACAGCGATTGAGGACTTGGCTGACGCTCAACAGGTTTGTGATACGTTAGGTATTCCATTAAAAACAGTAAATTTTGCTGCTGAATATTGGGATGAGGTGTTTGAGGTATTTTTGTCGGAGTTTAAGGCGGGTCGGACACCTAACCCAGACATCCTTTGTAATAAGCATGTCAAGTTTAAAGCATTTCTGAATTATGCCATTGAGGATTTACAGGCAAACTATATTGCTACTGGGCATTATGCTCGTATCACTGAAAAAAATGGTGAGTTTTTTTTATTGAAAGGCCTCGATCCCAATAAAGAACAAAGCTATTTTTTGTATACGATGGGTCAGAAACAATTATCCCGAACCTTGTTCCCGATTGGTCATTTACATAAACCTGAAATTAGAAAACTGGCTCAAGCAGCAGGTTTTGAGAATGCCAGAAAAAAGGACAGTACCGGTATCTGCTTTATTGGTGAGCGGAAATTTAAGGAATTTTTGCAGCGCTACTTACCGACCCAGCCTGGAGAAATGCGTACTCCTGAAGGTGAATACGTAGCTCGGCATCAAGGTTTGATGTATTACACGTTGGGGCAACGGCAGGGCCTGGGCATCGGGGGTGTAAAAAATGCACCTGAAAAACCGTGGTATGTCTTGGATAAGAATTTAACAGATAATGTCCTTGTGGTTGGGCAGGGACATGAGCATCCATTATTGTTTCACACTATCCTGGAGGCAGGGCAGTTGGATTGGTGTGGTGATAAATTGTTAGTTGAACCTATTAAATGCAGGGCGAAAACTCGTTATCGGCAAGCTGATCAAGATTGTATTATTGAGCCGTTAGCTGATAATCGTTGCAAGGTAGTTTTCGATAAAGCCCAGCGTGCTGTTACACCTGGGCAATCAGTGGTTTTTTACGATGACGAAATTTGTTTAGGGGGTGGGGTGATTGAGTCTATAAGTAATTAAGAATCTAAAAATTAGATTTTTTTATTGAATTTTCTTGCTAGTCTCTGGATTGGTTTTTTTACATGGTTGGGTATTCGCCCTATTGCTATTGATGGGATCTCTTCCTCTCTTATTTTAAGGTACCTCTATTAATTCATGACTGGTATCTACACGCTTAAAATATTCGATAACTGCATTGAAAATCTTGTCAATAGCCGGCTATTAACTGCGATCTTCGCCTTGTTCTCAAATATTTTAAACGCATATCTGCTCAGCCAAAGTTAATAGAGGTGCCCTAAAGAAGGATCGTATATCAATTGTTTTGCTATTATTCGGAATAATTTCCCATAATAACGTCATGAACGAGGTATTTTGCAAAGGCGTTTTTTAGAACATACTATTACCAATGAAAAGGATTATGCCGCATATATGGGTTATTCATTACAGCCCGGTTAAACATGGTCAGGTAAAAGCAGTCAAGGAATGGTCATATTCTACTTTTCAACAGATGGTTAAAAAAAGTATTTATTCGGCTGATTGGGTAGGCTTGAACTTGGAATCTCTTGAAGTTGGTGAAAGCAGCGAGTAGATATTAGGCATTGACGGATGGCGCTGCGCTTAACCGCCCTACGTGGACGATGCATTTGGTTTGTGGTTAACAATGGGTGGTGATATGATTCTTCTGAGGTAGGCAGGCGTATGACTGTCAAAACGTGATTTGCAGGAAGGACAGATGAAAACGGGGCTGGTAGGTTCGACGAAGGCTTTACACGAGGTATGCGGTTGGTCTGTGTGGTGGGATACTCATATCCCGGCCTGCAAAACTTTCGATGCAATCATCCAGACGGAGTTGGACGAAGCCCGCTGTGTGGTTGTGGTCTGGTCTGAGGCATCAATTAAGAGCCGATGGGTAAAGACCGCGGCAGGGGAAGGCCTGGATCGTGAGGTTTTAGTTGCGGTGTCTATTGATAACGCTACAATTCCATTGGCATTTATCAGAATTCAAACAGAAGATTTTAACGCATGGCAAGGCCATACAAATGACAAAGTTTATCCGAAAGTTATTGGCTGACATAACCGGTATATTAGGCGAGTCGGTACATAAAAAGTCTGCGGCGAATGTTGCTACGGCTAGCGCATCAATCCAAGAAGATAATAAGAAGAATGTTGATCATGAGCCTGATAATTTAGGGAAACATGGCGCGCGGATGATGAGCTCTCAAGTGCAGAATAATTCCTTGCAGGAACCCGAGCTGGTTCGGGTAAGCGGCGGAAAATTTTTAATGGGGAGTCCAAAATCCGAAAAAGACCGTGATGCTAATGAACAACAACATGAAGTTTTTATTGCTGATTTTGCGCTATGTAAATTTCCAGTCACCTTCGCCGAATACGACCGGTATTGCGATGAAGTGGGTCTTGCAAAGCCGGATGATAAGAGTTGGGGGCGAAGCAATAGGCCTGTTATTAACGTATCCTGGGTGGATGCACATAATTATGCGCAATGGCTTGCAAGGGTAACGAATAAGCCATACCGCCTTCCCACCGAAGCCGAATGGGAATTTGCCGCACGGGGTGGAACCCAAACTGCGTATTGGTGGGGTGAAAAGTTTGAGGAAGGCCACAGTAATTGTAATGGCAGTTATAAACAAACAACGCCGGTGGATAAATTCAAGCCCAATCTTTTTGGATTGTACGATATGGTGGGAAATGTTTGGGAATGGACAGGGTCGTGTTATGAACAAGATTATAATGGTTCGGAAAATACATTCGCTGAAAAAGATGATTACAACCGGCGTGTGATCCGCGGCGGTTCCTGGCACTACAGATCGGGGTATGCTCGTTCGGCTAACCGTTACGGGTACGACCCGGACGATGGGAGCTTCGACATTGGCTTTCGTCTCGTCCAGGACTAATTTTCTTTACGCTTTAGTTCCTTTATCTTTATCTCTTCGTGCTAAAACCTTTACATCTCATGGCGATTCCATAACTGTGGTAATGAAGTGCAGTCTATTCTTGGGCAAACTTCACCCACCACCACAACACGATATAGTCACTTAGAATCTGCCTGTGTTTGCAAGACAGTGGCAGAGAAATTGTTTGCCAAATAGGGTTAATGTCACCCAGTTAACTTTTAATTCCCAAGCATCTCAATAAGAAATTAATTTTATTCATCTGCATTTTTAGTTTACGTGTAGTGGTTTAATAGCACCGAACACTAGTGGATTTATAAAAACCAAGTAAATAGTTCACAAATACAGAGTGAACTATTTACTTGGTTTTTATAAATAATTTGTATAACTTTGCATTTATATACAAAAACTTTTTTGACTTGATTTTGTCTATCATTTAACAAAAGTTTAGATGCGTGCAATGCGGTGCTATACAGTTTCATCTTAAGCGCATAAAGCCCAGTGGAGGTTAGATTTGTAACATTTTACTCAATCTTTTGACTGATTCACTAGTATCCGCAAACACTCACCTAGCAATGTGTTATCTATTGCCAATGACTTATGATCATTGGTAATACCAATAAATCCATATATCTGGTAGTACAGTCATTTATGGATAGCAATTAACTAAGGAGATAATACTATGAATACTTTAATTAACAACTCTGCAAGAATCTTATCGAAGTTCGTATTACTTCTAATCTTGGTATCGCAACCTACATTGGCTCATTTTTTTCATTCAAAAAAAAGTGTAGTGTTTGAAGAGCAACCTGAATTAATCGATTTTAATCGTGCTGGTGGCGAAGGTTTAGGCGGTGCTGCCTGGCTTGATTTTGATGCTGACGGCGATCTAGATCTTTTTTTAACTAACGGGTTTGGATCCGAAAACGGATTGTTCAGAAATAACGGGGATGGAACCTTTACAAATGTGGCCGCAATGGCAGGTGTCGAAAACGGTACAGGCAGTTCGGGTGTTGTTGTGGGAGATATCGATAATGATGGTTTTCCGGATATGTTTGTATCAGGTGAAGGCTTTCTTATCGGTCCACAACAAACTCCGGCAAAGCTATATCATAACAATGGCAATGGAACCTTTACTGATATTACTTTTTTGTCTGGAGTGACAGGGGCCGGTTCGGCTTTAAGCGCTGCAATGGGTGATATCAATAACGACGGATTCCTTGATATATTTATTACCAGTCCGGGACATATTCCTTTTAAAACAGGACCGGGTACGGAAGAATCACATGAGAACAAACTTTACTTAAATAACGGTGACCTTACGTTTACTGATATTTCAGATTCTGCCGGAGTAGATGGCCTTTATCCTGATCCTACGCCTGGATCAAACCGCCGTATTAGTGATGGAGCATGTGTGGTTGGATTTAGTGATTATGATCGTGATGATTTATTAGACATAATTGTTGGCAATTGTAATGCATTTCCACTTGAACCCAATCCCAGTCCTGTTAGGCCGACCCCATTCAATTTATTCAGAAACAATGGCAATCTGACATTTACGGATTTAGCGTCAGAGGCGGGCCTTGATATCCCAGGTTTTTGGATGGGCTTGGCTTTCGGAGATTTTGATATGGATGGAAATATAGATTTTGCCGCTACCAACACAGGTACTTTAAATGGTTTTCCACATATCTTAATGCATAATAATGGAGATGGAACCTTTACTGATATAGCTGAAGAAAATCTGTCGGAAACCCCTTTCGGTTGGGGAATTACAGCCGCTGATTTTGATAATGATGGCGATCTGGATCTAGTTAAGGTGGGATCATTACCGCTTTTTGGGGCTATTGGACCAGAAGGAAGTCCTGGACAATTTCTACTCAATAAAAGGAAGAAAGGATTTGTAGATGATCCTGATGCATTAAGTATTGATTTAAGTTTTGATTACACCACGGGTCTTGCACAGGCAGATTATAATGGCGATGGCTTTATCGACATGGTAGTTATGCGATCACCATGGAGTATTGGCGGAACAGGTAATCCTCAAGGTCAACCAGTAATACTTAAAAACCTGGGAAACCGCAATCGGTGGTTGACTGTGCGTCCTGTTGGAACTATCAGTAATAAAATGGGCATCGGAGCACGTATAGAGGTTTTTACCAGAGGCCTTAAGCCGCAGGTAAGAGAGGTGAGGGCGGGTAGTAGTTTTGCATCTTCAGAAAGCCCCTGGCCAACTTTTGGTTTAGGCAGAAAGCGTTTTGCATTAATTAAAGTTAGTTGGCCTTCTGGTCTAACTGAGTGGTTTCCAGCATTCCGTCTCAGCCGAACATACACTTTGGAGGAAGGAAAAGGGTGGTTTAAAACATATCGATAGAAGTTAATAAGAATAGGCCCTGTCTTTAGGGCACCTCTAATAATTCGTAGTTTGTTCGAGTTCAAGGCGGATGATTTTCCAGAACCGCAGTGTATATGGAATACATAAGGATCGCAGAAAATTATCCAACGCCGAAATCGGACAAAAAGGCACACTTAGAGGTGCCCTTTAAATAGTCTCCATGGAAAAGTGTTGACACATCAGTGCCCTATTGTGTGTTCGGGTTAGTGTAGCCACTTCAACCCTTGTGTGTTGGAATGTTAAAACTTTCCTGGAAAATCAGGGTTTCTTGTGTTTGTGTGTAAAAATGGGAACTATATGTATGTTATACAGACCCAAAGACTGACTATATTCCATTTATTTAATCGTAGGAAAAGGATTTGTAATATGACGATAGACATACTGCATCGTGAAGATCTGCCGTTAGGCGGTTTCGCTGGATTAAAAGAACATCGCCTAGTGATGAGCCCAAAAATTTTTGGGCAACATGCCAATCCTGGCACTTGGTCAGGGATTGGTAATTTTGTTTACCTTGCTGATGCACGATTTAATCCCAAAGGCCAAACAAACATGCACGATCATAAAGAAATAGATGTTATTTCTGTCATGATCGAAGGTCGTATTGACCATCAAGGCTCACTTGAACACGGACAGGGGCTTGACGCAGGTGATGTTCAAGTACAACGTGCAGGTGGAGAAGGCTTCTCGCATAATGAAATTAACCCAGACGATACTAAGAATAGAATGATACAACTGTGGGTTGCTCCTGAACAAGCAGGTGAACGTGCTTCCTACAAATTGTATAAACCCCTTTCCGGCAAAGTTACCCGCATTTACGGAGGAAGTAATGATCAATCTGATACCTTGCCCAGCCACACTGTGATCGAAATTGTATCATTAATACCTTTACAGAAGTTTGTATTGGATAACCCTTATTTGGCTTATCTTACTGTTGGAGAGGGAACTGCAGATAAACTGGATTTAAAAGAAGGGGATCTCATTAAAGGTGACCAATTAAGCTTTAAGGCAAATTCTGATGTGAAACTGATTGTCGTTTATGAAATCTAATTAGGACTTAGGTCCGGCTAGTCCAAAAGATAGGCAGAGACATGAATGCAGAACTAAATACAGGAAAAGAGCAACATGAAGATCCTGTTTGTAACATGATGGTATCAATTGATTCACAATACCACTATCAATATGTAGGCAAAGATTATCATTTCTGTAGTGAACATTGTTTGCACAAGTTTAGAGAGCATCCTGAATCCTATCTAGACAAGGGTATTCCACCATCTCCTGAAACAGGCGGCGAGTTGGGTACATACACTTGTCCTATGCACCCTGATGTTCAACAGCAAGGCCCTGGTAGTTGTCCTAAATGTGGTATGGCATTAGAGCCAATGGGAGTATCGGTGGCTGCGACTAAAACTAAGTACATCTGCCCTATGCATCCTGAAGTAGTACAGGATCATTCTGGTAACTGTCCTAAATGTGGCATGGTACTGGAGCCGTTTACGGTAACAGTTGAAGAAAAAAATGAAGAGCTCATCGATATGAGTCGTCGTTTTTGGTTCAGCGCTGTGTTGGCTATTCCGGTTTTTATCCTGGCGATGGTTGCTGATATGTTACCTACCTGGTTACCGGATGAGCTTTCCATGTACGCGGTTCAATGGATTGAGTTTGTGTTAGCAACACCTGTTGTATTGTGGGGTGGTTGGCCATTTTTTGTTCGAGGTTGGCAATCTATCCGGTCTTGGAATCTCAATATGTTTACCTTGATTTCACTTGGTGTCTCTGTCGCCTGGGTATATAGTTTAGTGGCCTTGTTTTTCCCACATATTTTCCCGCCCATCATGCAAAAGGAAGGTGGTTTAGTCGATGTTTACTTTGAAGCGGCAGCCGTAATCACGGTGTTGGTGCTTCTAGGGCAAGTACTTGAGCTCCGTGCCCGTTCACGAACCAATGCAGCCATTCAGATGTTACTCGGACTCGCTCCGAATACAGCACGCATTGTACAAAATGATGGAACGGAACATAATATTCCGCTGGAACAGGTGCAACCCGGCGATACTTTGCGTGTTCGTCCTGGCGAAAAAATTCCCGTAGATGGAAAGGTTGTCGACGGCGAAAGCAATGTAGATGAATCCATGGTTACAGGTGAACCTATTCCAGTGGCAAAGTTAGCTGGTGAAAAACTGATCGGTGCAACAGTAAATGGAACAGGAAGCTTATTAATGCGGGCAGAAAAAGTTGGTGCTGATACCTTGCTTGCACAGATCATCAATATGGTAGCTGAGGCACAACGTTCACGAGCACCGATTCAAAAACTGGCCGATGTTGTGGCAGGTTATTTTGTGCCTGTCGTGGTTGGCATCGCTATTATTGCATTTATTGTCTGGTGGATGGTGGGGCCAGAGCCACGCTTAGCACATGCACTTGTTAATGCCGTTGCTGTACTGATTATCGCCTGCCCCTGTGCACTGGGACTGGCTACACCTATCTCTATCATGGTCGGAACGGGGCGTGGAGCTATGGCTGGAGTATTGATAAAGAATGCCGAGGCACTTGAGATCATGGAAAAAGTCGATACCTTAGTAGTGGACAAGACCGGTACGTTGACCGAAGGCAAACCGAAACTGGTCGCTGTGCAAGCAGAAGAAGGGTTTAGCGAACAAGAAGTGTTACGGTTAGTCGCCAGCCTTGAGCGAGCCAGTGAACACCCGTTGGCTGAAGCTATTGTAACTGGAGCGGAAGAGAAGGGAGTTGTGTTGAGTAAGACCATTAACTTCCAGTCCGTTACCGGTAAGGGTGTCAAGGGGGAAGTAGACGGAAATACTGTTGCGGTAGGCAATATAAAACTGTTGGAAAGTCTAGGCATCAATGTTGGAGAGTTTCCGCAGCAAGCAAACAAACAACGCGCTGAAGGTAAAACAGTTATGTTGGTTGCTATTAATGGCAAGGCAGCGGGATTGATAGGTGTTGCTGATCCCATAAAAGACTCAACACCAGAAGCTATTCGTGACTTGCATGCCGAAGGTATTA